>CAZRMG010000476.1:0-2657 GCA_964601095.1 uncultured Melioribacteraceae bacterium
TTTTTTGAATTCATGAAAAATGTTTTTCTGTTTTATAGTCGGAACAAGAGTTGAATACGGATACGGCCCGAAATGTTTACCAATCATTTTAGGGGCATTTACACCGCAGAATATCGAGGTTTGCCCGGTGCCGCTTAACGGAATATCGGGCACACCCATCGATGCATCAACCGGGAATACAAATCCGTTTTCACATTGTAACTTCTGTTTCCAGATATGCGGAATCTCTCCAAAATTTTCAGTGAATGTTTTAAAACCGTACTTGAAGAATGGATTGCTTTCAAAATCCATCTTCCCGATTCCAACGCCGTCTATGAATATTAGAATTGTTGAATGCAAAACTATTCCTAATTAAAGTGGTTTTGATAAAAAATACTTATTTTGATTCTACAAGAATTGTAACGGGACCGTCATTAAAGATTTTTACTTTCATCATCGCGGCAAAAATACCGGTTTTAATTTTATTATCGCCAAGATTCAATTTCATTCTTTGTACAAATTTATTGTATAAATCTTCGGCTAATGCCGGATTAGCGGCTTCCATAAAATTTGGTCTGTTCCCTTTTCTGGTATCTCCATACAAAGTGAATTGCGAGATAATCAAAACTTCACCCGAAACATCTTTTATAGAAAGATTCATCTTCCCGTTTTCATCTTCAAATATTCTAAGGTTTGAACATTTGTCGGCAATAAATACCAAATCATTTTCGGTATCGCCTTCCTTTACACCGAGGAGAATAACCATTCCTCTCCCAATTGAAACCGAATATTTTGGTTCTTCAATTTCAACCGCACCTTCCGATACCCGCTGAACGAGTGCTCTCATTTTTTAGTCCCGAATATTACTCTTTCAATTTGCTGATAATCTTTAATGATTCCGATGTCCTCAAGACCATTTTCTTCCATAATTGATTTTACTGCATCAGCTTGATATTTACCGACTTCAAAATATACGACACCGTTTTGAGTCAATATTTTCGAGGCGATAAACGATATACGTCTGTAATATTTCAACCCGTCACCTTCGTCGGTAACTGCAATTCTTGGTTCATAATTAACAATCTCATTTTGCAAACCCTGGAATTCATTCGCGCAAACATAAGGTGGATTTGATACTATAACATCATAAAATGATTCGCTGAGAATTGTGTCTTTAAAAACATCAACAAATTTAAAATCCACAATCCCATTAATGTTATTTAACACTGCATTTTCTCTTGCTGTATTTAATGCATTTTCCGAAATATCAATTGATAGTATTTTGCTTTGCGGTAAATTCTTAGCAAGCGCGATTGGTATATTCCCGCTGCCGCTGCCGATATCAAGAATCGATAAATTACTTTTGTTTTTGCTATGATTAATAATAGTCTCAATGAGAATTTCAGTTTCCGGGCGAGGTATTAAAACCGATGGATCAACTTTAAATTGCATTCCATAAAACTCCGCATAACCTATAATGTATTGCAGCGGTTCATATTTACCACGACGGGAAATAAATTCACGGTATTTATCAACTTCCGTTTCCTGAAGTGGTTGATCGAATTTAAGATATAAATCCAATCTCTTACATTTTAGAATATCTGCTAAAAGCAATTCTGCATTTATTCGCGGGGATTCTATTGATTTTTTTTCGAAATACTCGGTTGCTAATTTAATTGCTTCTAGAACACTCAACATTTTCTTTATTGTTCCTGAAATACTTATTTAATTCATTTGCAAAATAGCAAAGGAATTAGTGAGTAAAAACTTTTCGTAAAAAATATCTATTCTTTATTTGCATATAAATTGCGCGGGTCGTAAGCAACCATTGCCCTTTTATACTTGCACAACAATGCATAATCAACATTCGGCAAATATGTATAAGGTTCGCCTTTGCATGTTCCGTCTAAAATATTTTTGATGCAAATAATCTGTTCGTCAATAAAAGTTTTATTCATGGGTTCGCAATGCCCGGCAAAAATTGTATCAAAATCTTTACCGCGTAGTTTTAGTCTTTCCAAATTTTGCATATATGTTTCAAGCGGGAGACATCCATCCAGGAAAAGCCAAACAATCTCGTTGTTATTATCTCCTGCAAAGAGCAATTTATTTTGAGCGTCTAGAATACAAATACTGCCTTTTGTATGCCCTGGTGTTTCAATGACTTCCAATCTTCTGTTGCCAAGATCGAAAATAAAACCTTCTGTAACAGGAATTATTTTCGGCTGTGAATAATTTTTAACTTCTTTTAGAATCAGATTTGATAACTCAGGCGATTTTGACAATACTTGTTTAACAACATTTTTTCTATAATTATCATTACCGCAATTTTTGATAAGATTAGAATCCATTAAATGCGCGTAAACTTCTTTAAACTGGAAATTGCCTGCCGCATGATCGGAATGACCGTGAGTATTCACAACGATTAAAGGTAATTTAGTAATTGAATTAACACATTTTAATAAATCTCCGATGCCTCTTCCGGTATCGATTAATAAAGCTTTTTCATCACCTTCAACCAAATACATAAAATCACCACCGTGATCATCAATTCTCCAAACTTTTTCGGCAATTAACTTAACCGAAAACCATGAAGTATCAGATTCCTGGCTATCAGAATTTAAAATCTTTCCGGAATTTAATTCATCAGTTCCACCTCTTAAAGACATGAATGCAGA
>CAZRMG010000477.1:0-2656 GCA_964601095.1 uncultured Melioribacteraceae bacterium
GTATAAATTAATCCAAGCTTTTTAATAAGCGGAAAATATTTCTTGTTGTTCAACCCGAAAGTCTGGAAAGCACTTTGGAAGCCGTGATTCAAATGGAAACCAAGAAGAATCATCGCTGCAATATAAAAACCGGAATAAACCGGGCTTTGAAAACTTTCTGCAACTATCCGGTAATATTGATGACTTTCGGCAAGCGGGTGACCGAGATTAAATGAAACCCAAAAAGTTTGTAAATGAACAACTAAAAAAATAAAAATCACGCTTCCGCTCCAAATCATTGTGCGCGAAAATAAATCCGAGTTTTTCGACGAACCGTCAATTGTATATTTAATCGGGCGCGCTTTCCTGTTTTTCAAATCCAACCCGACTATTCCTTGAAAAATATGAATTAAAAATATGGTCAACAGTATTAATTCTATTACTCTAACAAGAGGTTTTATGTTTTCTAGATTTTTTACAACGGAATTAAAAGTATCCGGACCGGCAAACAGTGTAAGATTATTAATTAAATGGATTACAAGAAAAAGTATTAAACAGATTCCCGTAACAGCCATAATAAATTTTTTACCGATCGAGGAGTTTAATGCTCTTAAAAACCAGCCCATTAAATTTCTCCTATGTTTAGAATTTTGTTTTGTGATTTTGTTTTTTTTGTGAAGTTAAATTTAAGTAAGAGATTTGGATATTCAGTTTTAGAAATCACAATAGCGTACCGAATTTTTTATTAGCCGAATACAAGATAAGTGTATTATGTATCTTTTTCAAAGCCATGAATAATAAATAAAAAAATTTGATGCTACTTAGATAAAATGACCTATTAAAAAATTAATTTAAATACTATTGTCGGATTATTATTTTTATTAGTTTTGCGTTCGTAACAAAAAATTTGCGGTGTTTTTCAGACTTAATAGGGAAACCGGTTAAATTCCGGTGCTGCCCCGCAACTGTTAAAGACATTAAAAGTCGTTTAACATTTTGCCACTGCCCTGATAAATCGGGACGGGAAGGCGTTAAACGATGTCTTAAGCCAGGAGACCTGCCGCGGATTATAAATAACTAACATGCAAACCATTAATGGTTTGTAAACCTTCGCGGGATGAGGTTTTGGTTAACGAATTAAAATATTCCTTTTCGTTTCAAACCGGCTTATTGAACAAATATTTTTTGTTCTCATTCAAGCTGCATCAACCCACGGAGTTACATCTTTTAACAATGTAATGATTTTTCATTACACCGTTTAGGGTATTTTAAAAAGGAGTAACTTCTATGTTTAACCGTATTTTTTTTACAATTGTATTACTATTACCAATTCTATTGCTTGCACAAAATGATACTTTGAAAACAACTTTAACCGAAGTTGTAGTATCAGCAACAAAAACACAAACTCCCTATTATGCAATCGGTAGTTCCGTTTCTATTATTACATCCGAAGAAATTTCAAAAAAACAATTTACAAATGTTATCGATGTTCTAAGAGAAATTCCAGGGTTATCCGTATCTCAACTCGGCGGACCTGGAATGCTTTCATATGTTAACATTCGCGGGTCAAATACAAATCATGCACTTATATTAATTAACGGTGCGGAGATGAACGACCCATCATCACCGAGCAACGCATTTGATTTTTCATCTTTAAACACGAACGATATTGATAGGATTGAAATAGTGCGCGGACCTCAGAGCACTCTTTACGGTTCGGACGCAATTGCAGGCGTTATTAATATTTTCACAAAACGGGGTGATATAAAATCACAATATTCATTTTCGGGTGAAGGCGGTTCGAATAATTTTTACCGCGGAAATTTATCGGTAAGCGGCAAACAAAATTCCGTTGGATACTTTGTGACTGCAGGAAGAAGCGGCAGCGATGGAGTTTCGGCTGCCAATTCAATTTACGGCAATGATGAAAAAGACGGCTTTACAAACAATAACATTTCATCAAACATATACTTTGATTTCACAAATTGGCTGCAGTTTAATTTATTCTATAAATACACAAATTTTAAATCAAGCTTAGATCAAAATGAAAAACTTGGTGATGACCCGAACTATTCTTACAAAATGGAAGAGCAACTGTTCAAAGGCAGCGCTTCAGTAAATCTTTTTAATGACAACTGGGAACAACAATTTAGTGCTTCGCTTGTTAAAAGATTCAGCAACACTACCGACGGTACGGATTTCAACCACCCGGCAATGTCATCTCTTAACCATACAAATGCACAACGGTTAAAATTAGATTGGCAACATAATCTTATGTTTATCAATAATAATCTAATAACATTCGGAATTGAAACTGAAACAGAAAAAGCAAATACGAGTTATTACAGTGAAAGCGAATGGGGACCTTACGAAAGCGTTTTTCCGCAACAGACAATTACAACAACAGGAATTTATATACAAGATCAGTTAAATATTGATAATACTTTTTTTACTACATTTGGAATAAGATACGACGATAACCAAAAGTTTGGCAATGTAACAACTTTCAGAATTGCGCCTGCTTATTTCATTTCTTCAACAGGCACAAAGTTTAAAGCATCATACGGAAGCGGATTTAAAGCGCCGTCCCTTTACTATATTTTTGATCCTATGTTCGGCAATCCGGATTTAAAACCCGAAGAAAGCAAAGGTTTTGATTTGGGATTAGAACAGTTTT
>CAZRMG010000478.1:0-2656 GCA_964601095.1 uncultured Melioribacteraceae bacterium
ACGCGTAATGCATTTTTTACATTCGGTACGCACTTAGAAAACTGGCCTTTATAAAATCCGTTTAGTATCCAGTCGATTCTTCCAATCCAGCGCATTACACCGTGCACTATTTCGAAAAGGAGTGCTTTATCAACACCCGAAAGATTTGAATTCTTGAGTTCTATATCTAATAATTTGTCAAGGTATGCATCGGTTCTGTCAACGCGGTTAAGAATTTTTATAGCAAATCCTCGAACACCCTGGTAAAGATTTAATCCGAAAGTTTCTGTAGAATTTTCCATGCAGAGATTTCTTTTTCCAAAAATTAAAAAAATACGGTAGGTTATTTAAAAAACGAAAGGGCTGTAAATTAACAGCCCCGCCTAATAAAAATTTAATATCAATTAAGCTTCTTTCATTCCATATTTTTTCTTAAATCTTTCAACACGTCCTGTTGAATCCAACATCTTCTGTTTTCCGGTGAAGAACGGATGACATTCAGAGCAAATTTCCAATTTAATTGTGCTAGATGTAGAACGGGTTACAAATGTATTTCCGCAAACACATGTAACAACACATTTTTTGTAGTTGGGATGAATACCAGTTTTCATTATAAAAATACTTCCTTTTGAATTTTCGCGTCAAAATTTACAAATGCCGAGTCAAAAAAACAAATAATTTAAATAGAAACGCTTATTTTTGCATATTTTTTATCGAATCTGCTTTCAATTTCGCTTTTTTAACCGAATCAATCATGGCCCGGTATTTCGAAATTGTTTCTTTATCGGGTTGCTGACGGACAAAAAATCCGTCAAAGTCGGCTGATTCATCACCGTTATTAACCACGTTCCCTTGTTGAATATTTGTTCTTTTTTGAGCATCGCCGGAAATGAAATCATCAAGGGCAACCGACCTGTTCCTGCTAATCGGGTATTTTGATTTATTTTCAACCACAGCGTTGTTTTTCTGAATTCTTCTATCAATTCCCGGACTTGTTATACTTTCAATTTGTTCAGCAACAATACCGGCATTCTCATTACTAACCTGCTTTTCGTTTGCAGCTAATTTAGTTTTAGATGACGCAATGTTGCCTTGGGAATCGCTAATAATTGCCGGCGGTTCCGTCATTAAAGGGTTATCAATTTGCTGATTTGTATTTGAAAAGAAAACAAAGAAAACAATTACGGCTGTCACAACAACAGCAGAAGGGGTCAAAAATTTAATAAAGTTGAATTGTGCTCTTTCTTCATTTACTTCTCCAAAATTTTGATTTTGAATCCGGGTCATTAAATTGAGTTCAAAATTTTCCGGAGCGTTTATTTTTGGCAGTGATTTTAAATCATTAATAAGTTTTGACTGCTCTGTTTCATTATTGTAGCTGTTTATTCCCATAGGCCTACTCGTTATAGATTTTTTTTAAGAGTTTTTGTAATTGTGTTCTGCCCCGGTTTATCCTTGATTTAACAGTACCGAGCGATAGCCCGGTTATATCGGCAATTTCTTCATAGGATAGATCCTGAACATCCCGAAGAATCACAACTTCTCTATAAACCGGTTTGACTTTCATAAGTGCTTTTTGAATAATTTCATTTTTAATTTCGCTGTCGGCCGAACGATCTGGTGAAATAAATGCTTTGTCCTCAATTTGAATAGACCTTTCGTCATCGCTGTTGTTATCGATAGAAAAGATAGTACGGCGTCTTCTGCGTTTAAGTTCGTTCTTAGCGAGGTTGCCGGCAATTGTATAAATCCATGTTGAAAATTTTGCGAATTCACGATAAGAATCTTTGTTTAAATAAAATTTTATCATTGTATCCTGAACAATGTCCGTGCAAACATCCCTATCTCCAACAAACCGGTATACAAAGTTCATCAAAGGATCTTTGTAACGCTTAACCAATATTTCATAAGCTTCAAGTGTGTTGTTAACCTGGAATTCCTTGATAAGCTCTTCGTCCTTCAAATCCGTCAATTTTTTATTCAGGGTCAATTATACTCATCCGATATTAAGATTGTTTCAAATTTTTGTAATTAATTTTAGCCAATAAGAAAAATAAATTCAACTTTCGCACTACTTATTTCATCATTTCAGAAATCAAGGAAATGAGAACGGTCTTTGGCTCGGAAGCCGAGGTTTTTACAGCTAAATCGGCTTGTAATAGAGCCCTAGATGAATTTAGGAGCCGCTCGTCTTTCATAAAATAACCGGCTTTTTTACAATTTATGTAATAGTACCAGCTAACCCCCATAAGTTTTGCAGCTTCGTTGTCATTCATATTTGCCCTAACCATTTCTGTAATTTGGGCCAGGGTTAAAATATACTTTGCAAGCATGTTTAGTATTGCTATAATTTCTTGCCCGGAATCTAAAAGATTAAAAGCTATTTCAAGCGACCTGGATTTATCTCCCTTGCCGAGAGCATCCTGCAAATCAAAAATCGAATACTGTTTAGTATTTGAGGATAGTTTTTGAATATCTTCGAAAGTAATTTCTTTTTTATCCGCTGCATAATCTGATAATTTTTGAAGCTGCATTTCCAAAAGCGATTTTTCTTCGCCCACAATTTCAATTAATGCACGGGCGTTATTTTCGCCTAAATTAAATTTCATTGTATTCGATTGACGTAAAACCCAGCCAACCAATTCATTACCAGTTTCGTTACGTGCTTCAAAAATGT
>CAZRMG010000479.1:0-2649 GCA_964601095.1 uncultured Melioribacteraceae bacterium
CAAGCGGCGCGGACGTTGACACCGTTGTCATCAACGGCAAGGTCGTTATGGAAAACCGCAAGCTTCTGACCATCAACCAGCAAGACGTGATGCAAAAGGTCAGAGAAATAGCTGTGAAGGTTAAAGAAAGTTTGGGGAAATAATTGAATTTAAAATCTTAAATTGCCTGTTGTTTCACGTTAGATAAGAATAATTAGCATGGAGTCCCCGGATTTTTATCAGTTTTAATCTGTTAACGATGATTTTCCATAAATATGTTTAATTATTTTAGCCTCAACTCTAGCTCGACTTGAAAAAAGGCCTTGAAAGGAATTTCCCGTTGATTGTGTTATGGCCTCACCTATAATCAATATATCAGCCCCGTATTTATTGCCGAGAAGTATGGCAACATCTTTCTCTCCATTTAATACATCATTAACTTGATCTGTATATCTGATTTTTATAATTTGTTCCTGATTAACAACATGATACCCTTCTTTAATTAAGATTTTGATTACCTCTGTTTCTCCTGCAGGATCGGGAACTATGTGACGATAACTTGATCTTGTATTTTGACTAGGAACATCAGGGAATATTTGTCCTGAATTCACAGAATCCATTTGGTATTCAGGTATAATAACCATTACTTTATTTGTACGGCTACTAGCGTCGTCAACACCTAAAATAATCACTAACAAAAATAAAAAGCAAAGAATAATTCTTTTCATCATAAGAACTCCTTTTAGAATTGCAAAAAAATAATATAGAACTCTATCAATACCGTCGACTCTTATACAATGAGCATAAATTTGATTTAAATAAATCTTAAGAAAAGCATATGTTGCCAGATAATATTGGCTTTAATCGCTACTATCTGGCAACATATATTCATTTGGATAAACTAATTTCATTTTTCTGACATTTGAGCATCTAATTTTTTCTTTTCAGCTCTTAGAGTATTGCAATTCGTAATTTCTTGTGAACACTTTGACGATGGCTTAATAGAATTAGATCTATTAAAAGCTTGAATTGCATCATCAAATTGATATGTATACATGTAAGCGAGACCTAAATTGTACCACGCTGCCGCATCACTTGGATTCCTATCAACCGCATTCTTAAACTGAATGCTTGCACTGTCCCATAATCCTTTTTGCGCGCTTTCAATGCCAGCAACAACTTCCTGAGCCTTAGAATCGTCATCAAACTCAACAGTAACAAAATCCGTATATGGCGCTATCATTTTCATGAATTTATCAGCAGTTGTGTTTAATATTTTACCCATTATAACATCTTGATCTAAATCTGGAGGCCATTCATTATTCTCCGATGCACTGTCGGAACCTTGTTCTGAAAAATTCTTAATCGCAACTATTTTGCCAGTTTTCAAATCTACCACTTTTAAAGTTGTACTGATTCTTCCTTGGCCAATTTTCTTGTATTCTTGACATACCCTAGGTTCCCTTTGACTGCCGCAGCTATAACGTTGGCCTATCTCGGTTTTTTGTGAATATTGTCCATTAGAGCTTCCAAATATCATTGCAGAAGCACCTAATAATCCGCCAATTTTTACAGCTGTTGTTTCATCGACCGCACCACTAAGATTAAGATTATGCTCTCTCATTAAAGCATTAATATTTTGTCTATCAACTACCTCATATCGACCAGACTCAAATAACCTTTGTGTTAAAATATCCGAAAGATTAACGCCGGTATTGCCATTGATATCACCGACAGCAATACGTTTTATTCCGATTAAATTAATTTCGGCAGGTCTAGTAATTGGCACGACAGCTTTTTTTGCACAACCTACAAGAAACAACGAAAAGATAATAAATACAATTAATAAAACTTTTGATACTTTCATATTTAATCTCCTTTTGAAAAAAATAACCCATGCGTCCGCTAAAGACACATGGGTTTGATATTTAATATATAATCTTTTTGTAAAATTTAAATCTGTCTGTCCATTTATCTGCCCGCGCAAATCGTACGCCATTACTAACCGATGCAATCACTTTTCAGAATTTTTTATTGCAGACAACTTTTTTTTTGTAACGAAACTGTTAAGTTTGTTTTACAGTTTTAATATGCTGATTTTGTTTTGACTAAACAATATTCAATAACTGAAGTCAATCCCTCGAAAGAGGGATTTTTATATGTATGCAAAATTATCTTAATTAGTTTATTTTATTAGGAATTCAGAAGATTTTGGGTGAATTTCAAAAAAAATAATTTAAAACGTGGGTTATGCACAGCTTATTTTAAAAAACTATTCGTATTCTTCCAGATATCCTTCAATGTAGGAGCGGGTGCGTTCTTTGGAATCAAATATTCCGAAATGTCCCTCGCAAAGAATATCCGCGTTGAGATCCAGCAATTTCCGCATGGATTTTTTCCAGACGTCGATATCGGAGTCGAAATCCTTGTGAAACGGCCCGTGGATATCCTGGCCGAAAAGAACCCTCTTGCCAGCCCTGTCCAGATAAAGAGAAATGGAACCGGGCGTATGGCCGGGTGTATGCAGGCAGTGCAATGCTTCACCGCCGAACTTTAATATTTCGTGTTCACCTTTGAGCTTCCGGTCAACCGCTGTGGGAGGAAAAGTCGTGCCGTACCAGTTGGCGGCTGTTTTGCGGGAATCGCCTCTTTCCACGGCTGCCGCGTCGC
>CAZRMG010000480.1:0-2647 GCA_964601095.1 uncultured Melioribacteraceae bacterium
TATCGGTTTTGCCAACACAAGCAATAATTTAAATATCGCCGAAGCGAAAAATATTGATTGCTTGATTTGTCACGACAATACTGAAACTTATGCAAAAGCATCTGAAATGGGCGGGGCACCCGATCCTAAACTCGATTTAAATAATATTGCCATGAATGTCGGAAAACCCGAAAGAACAAACTGCGGCGTGTGTCATTTTTTCGGCGGCGGCGGCAACAATGTTAAACACGGCGATTTGGAAATGTCCATGTTTGAACCGGCTAAGGAAGTTGATATTCACATGGCTTCGGATGGACAGAACATGCAATGCGTTGACTGCCACACAACAGAAAAACATAACATCGCCGGTAAAATGTATTCTCTTTCTTCTATGAACCACAACCGCGTTGAATGCGAACAATGCCACGGCAATACTCCGCATGAAAGCAGTATACTTAACGAACACACAATAAAAGTTGCATGCCAAACTTGTCACATTCCAACTTACGCAAAAGTGAATTCAACAAAGCTGCATTGGGATTGGTCAACTGCCGGTAAACTTAAAAACGGTCAACCGTACACAGAGGAAGACGAGAACGGCAATCATACTTATATGTCGATAAAAGGAAGTTTTGAATGGGGAAAAAATTTGCAGCCGGATTACATCTGGTTCAACGGAACCGCATCGCACTATTTGCTCGGCGATAAAATTAAAGATACAACTAAACCCCTTGTGTTGAATACTCTGCACGGTTCATACAAAGATTCGGATTCTAAAATTATCCCGGTAAAAATTCACACGGCAAATCAGCCGTTCGACCCGGTTAATAAAATTCTTATTCAACCTAAATTATTTGCCGAGAAAAAAGGTGAAGGCGCTTATTGGAAAGATTTTAATTGGCTCACCGCATCCGAAGTTGGGATGAAAGATGTCGGTTTGCCGTTCAGCGGAAATGTCTCTTTCACAGAAACAAAAATGTATTGGCCTATAAATCACATGGTTTCTTCAAAAGAAAACTCGGTGAAATGCGAGGATTGTCATTCAAGAGATAACAGCCGCTTGGCAGGACTTAATGATTTTTACATGCCGGGGCGGGATTATTCCAAATTTGTTGAAACAGCCGGAACACTGCTTTTAATATTTACTTTCATAGCAGTTGCAATTCACGGTTCTATAAGAATTTTTATAGCGGTTAGATCTAAAAGGAGAAATGAAATATGAGCGCAAATAAAGTTTATGTGTATAAAGCATTCGGACGTTTCTGGCACTGGACGCAAGCAGCACTAATTTTCTTTTTAGCTTTTACCGGTTTCGAAATTCATGGTTCGTATTCCTTCTTTGGTTTTGAAGACGCGGTAAAATATCACAACTTTGCAGCGTATTCATTAATTGTTTTAATCGTGTTTGCTATATTCTGGCATTTTACAACCGGTGAATGGAAGCAATACGTTCCTACATTAAGGAATATAAAAGCACAACTGAATTATTATATCTTCGGCATTTTCAACAACGCACCGCATCCCATAAAGAAAACGGTTTTAACAAAATTAAATCCTTTACAAAAGCTGACATATTTTGGTTTGAAGATGCTTGTTATCCCGGTTATTGTTACTTCCGGTTTGTTGTATATGCTTTACAGATATCCGCAGCGACATGGAATTGAGTCACTCAATATTGAATCACTTGAAATCATTGCAATAGTTCACACTGCCGGGGCTTTTCTTCTCCTCGCTTTTATAATTGCTCATCTGTATTTAATAACTACGGGCGAGAAGGTCACATCAAATCTTAAAGCGATGTTAACCGGGTATGAAGAACACGAAGAAGAAGACAAACATGAAATTATTGAACAGCTTAATACTCAAAAATCCGAATAGAGGTTTAAATGAAACAGAGTAACTATATGAACCCGTATCTCGCCGGAGTTTTATTAGGACTGCTTTTACTTGCAACAATTTACATAACGGGCCGCGGACTCGGTGCAAGCGGTGCGGTTAAAAGTGTTACAGTTGCAACAGTCCAAAAAGTTGCACCCGAACATGCGGCAAATCAAAATTTTTACAAAGAATATATTAAAGAACACAGTGAAAGCGCATTAAAAAATTGGCTTGTGTTCGAAGTTATCGGTGTTGTAATCGGCGCGTTTCTTTCGGGTTTAATTTCCAACCGATTGAACCTAAAATTGGAACACGGATCAAACACAACATCGAAAATTAGAATAGTCGGTGCACTCACAGGCGGTGCTTTATTCGGATTGGGCGCACAGCTCGGACGCGGCTGTACAAGCGGCGCAGCATTAAGCGGTATGGCGGTTTTATCTACCGGCGGCTTAATTACAATGATGGTAATTTTCGGCGGCGCTTATGCTTTTGCTTATTTCTTTAGAAAATTTTGGATATAGGAGAATTTAAAATGGGTCCATTAGTTCCTGATTTAATCGGTAATGAATTAAATTTTATTGTGGCGCTTGTAATAGGAATTTTCTTCGGTGCTATTTTAGAGCAAGCCGGATTTTCTACTTCTAAAAAATTGGTAGGATTGTTTTACGGATACGATTTTACTGTCCTCCGCGTTTTCTTTACCGCCGGTGTTGTAGCTATGATTGGTATTCTTGCTTTCGATCATTTCGGATTACTCGATGTAAGTTTGATATACATTAACCCAACT
>CAZRMG010000481.1:0-415 GCA_964601095.1 uncultured Melioribacteraceae bacterium
ACATCGAATCCGTCTGGTGGATTCTGAACAATTTCTTCCAGCGCGATCTGATCTACAAAGCGCACAAGATCGTGCCTTACTGCCCGTCTTGCGGGACTCCGCTATCTTCGCATGAAGTAGCGCAGGGTTATCGCGATGTGGAAGATCCTTCCGTGTACGTGAAGTTCAAGGCCATCGGCGAAGAAAACACCTTTTACCTGGCCTGGACCACCACACCCTGGACCCTGATTTCGAACGTGGCGCTGGCTGTGCATCCCAATGAAAGCTATGTAAAAGTGATGCATCACGATCAGCAGCTAGTCCTGGCAAAAGCCCGGCTGAGCGTGCTGGACGGCGAATATGAGATCCTCGATGAATTCCCCGGATCTGCCTTGGAGCATAAACAGTACGAAGCGCTATTCCGTTTTGTGGATGT
>CAZRMG010000481.1:425-2063 GCA_964601095.1 uncultured Melioribacteraceae bacterium
CACCGGGATCGTGCATACTGCACCCGCGTTTGGCGCGGACGACTATTCCCTGGGGCTGAAGTACGATCTGCCCTTTGTGAATCCTGTGAATGGCGAAGGGAAGTTTAATGCCGAGGTCAGTCCCTGGGCCGGCGTATTTGTCAAGACCGCCGATAAGGACATCATCCGGCATCTGAAGGAGACCGGCGCGCTTTATCGCCGCGAGCAGATCAAGCACAATTATCCCCATTGCTGGCGCTGTAGCAGCCCCTTGATCTATTATGCCCGCGAAAGCTGGTATATCCGCACCACGCAGTTCCGCGACCAATTGATCGCCAATAATGCCAAAATCAAGTGGTACCCCTCATTTGTGGGAGAAAAGCGCTTTGGTGAATGGCTGGAAAACAACGTGGACTGGGCGCTCTCGCGTGACCGTTTCTGGGGTACGCCCCTGAATATCTGGGTCTGCGAGGATTGCGGTCACAAGAGCAGCATCGGCTCCCGCGAAGAACTGAGCAAGCGCGGCAGGAAATCCAATGGTGAAGCGGTTTCACCGGATTTTGAGCTGCACCGTCCTTACATCGATGATGTGGTCCTTACTTGCGAGAAATGCGGGCACGCCATGCACCGCACTCCGGAAGTGATCGACTGCTGGTTTGACAGCGGTTCCATGCCGTTTGCGCAGTGGCATTATCCCTTTGAAAATGCCGATCGCTTCGAAAGCGAGCTGTTCCCTGCCGATTTCATTTCCGAAGGCATCGATCAGACCCGCGGCTGGTTTTACAGCATGCTCACGATATCCACCCTGCTGAAGGGGGTTTCGAGCTACAATAGCTGCCTGGTGAACGACATGATTTTGGACAAAAACGGCCAGAAGATGAGCAAGAGCAAGGGCAACAGCGTAGATCCCATCCAGCTTATGCACGATTTTGGGGCTGATGCCATCCGCTGGTATCTTTTGGAAGTCAGCCCGCCCTGGGTGCCCACCCGGTTTGATGTGGACGGAGTCCGCGAGATCCTCAGCAAGTTCATCGGCACGCTCAAAAACGTCTATTCATTTTATGCCACCTATGCCAATATCGACGGCTTCGACGCCGCCGGCTATCCGCAAGATCATCAGCACAGCGCGGAGATCGATCGCTGGATCATCTCGCGTCTGCACACCCTGACTGCTAATGTCCGCGAATACACAGAGGTGTATGAGTTTACCCGCAGTGTGCGCGCCATCCAGGATTTCGTGATCGATGAACTGTCAAACTGGTATGTACGCCGCTCACGCCGCAGATTTTGGAGCTTTGAGCTTACTGCAGACAAGATCGAGGCATATAGCACTCTGCACCTTGTCCTTAGCGAGATCTGCAAATTGATCGCGCCCTTCGTGCCCTATCTGGCAGAGGAATTGTATCAAAGCCTCAGCGGTGCCGAAAGCGTGCATCTGACGGACTATCCCCTCTCCAATGCCAGCCATATCGACAAAGATCTGGAAGAGCGCATGCAAAGCGTGATCGACGTGGTTTCTCTGGGCAGAACCGCCCGCGGCGAGTGTCAGATCAAGATCCGCCAGCCCCTGGGCAAGATCTATGTGCCGGCGAATTTGCGCTCCGCGCTGGACAGCATGGCAGAATTGGTGAAAGAAGAGGTGAATATCCGTGAAATCCT
>CAZRMG010000481.1:2073-2618 GCA_964601095.1 uncultured Melioribacteraceae bacterium
ACCGCCCGGTCGTCGTGCACATCCACACCGTCAAGGGCAAGGGTTTCGAGCCGGCCGAGGAGGGCGGTCTGGAGGGGATGGAGAAGTGGCACGCGGCCAAACCCGGGTCGATCGTGAACGGCGCCGAGGCGCTGAAAGCCTTTGCGGACAAGGGTTCCTTTAGCTTTGATCTGGATGGCCAGCCGGTCGAACTGCTGCCCGAAGATCTGCAGGTGGGCATTCTGCCCCGCGAGGGCTATGTCTTTGCCTCGACAAAGGATATCTTTGTGGCTCTGGATACCACTCTGACGGAGGAATTGATCCGCGAGGGTTATGCCCGCGAGCTGATCAATAAGATTCAATATTCCCGCAAGGAACAGGGTTTCCAGATCATGGACCGCGTGGAAGTTTTCCTGCATAGCGATGCGGAAGTACTGGCCGCCGTGGACGAGTATCGGGATTACATCATGGGCGAAACCCTTTGCGATGCCATCTCTTTCACATCGGATGCGGATATGCAAAGCGTGGATCTGAACGGGAAAAGCATGTTGCTAAAGGTGCAAAAA
>CAZRMG010000482.1:0-307 GCA_964601095.1 uncultured Melioribacteraceae bacterium
GATTATTGCGGCTACAGATTTATTATGCCGTAGTAATGACTTTCATAGATATAGTTATTCAACCTGAACATCAACTATTTATTACCCCGTTTTATATTTTCATTTTCGTATCCATTTTAATCTCTTTCTGGAGCGGAGCAAAAAGTTTTCGTATAATCAAAAAAGAAGAGAAAATACTACTCATCACACTCGTTATTTATGCGATTTTCGGTTTGGTTGAATTACTATGGTATTTCCATAATATTATTTTTAATGAATGGGAATCGATAGATGCGCATATTATTCATTACGGCGGAATAATATTTTT
>CAZRMG010000482.1:317-834 GCA_964601095.1 uncultured Melioribacteraceae bacterium
CGGATTTCTTACTTGGCAAAGCATATCGCGTTATGTTAAAATGAACAAACAGGTGGTTTTACTACAGAAAGAGACGATAAGAAATCAACAGAAAGTTAACGAAGCTATTAGAAATGAAAAAACCGCCAAAGAAACTTTTACAAAGAATTTAATCAAATCACAGGAAGAAGAAAGAAAAAGAATAGCCGGCGAACTGCACGACAGTCTGGGTCAGGAGTTACTTATAATAAAAAACAGATCCATCCTTGCTCTTGAGAATATTGGTGATGAAAATTCAATTCGAAAACATTTTAATGAAATTTCTTCTCTTTCTACCCAGGCAATTAACGAGGTGCGGGAGATAACATATAATCTTCGTCCGTTCCAGCTTGACAGAATCGGATTAACAAAAGCTATTCAATCGCTCGTAACGCGTGCCGAATCCTCTTCGGAAATTAATTTTAAAATTTATGCCGACGAAATTGACAACGTCTTCCCGAAGGAATTAGAAATTAATGTTTACCGTATGATACAGGAA
>CAZRMG010000482.1:844-2608 GCA_964601095.1 uncultured Melioribacteraceae bacterium
AATCAACAACATTATCAAACACTCGCAGGCAGCATCGGTTATTATTACTATTTCAAAAGAAGAAAAAGTAGTATTGATACTCATTCAGGATGACGGGATAGGGTTTTCAACCTTTGAAGAAAATTTAAACAGCAAGAAAAAAGGCATGGGGCTGATCGGCATAAGTGAGAGGGCAATGCTTTTCACGGGTGAAATGAAAATCGATTCGGCCCCGGGCAAAGGAACAAAAATTAAGATTACATTGCCGTTACTAACAGATAAAAAATGATTTCATATATGGATTACGCAAAATGAAAAATGAAGAAAAAATATCGATAGTTATTGCAGATGACCACCCTATATTCAGGGACGGTTTAATTGCACGAATAGGAATTGATACTTCTCTGGATGTTGTTGGCGAAGCTGGTACGGGGCATGAAGCTATAGCACTCATTGTAAAACAAAAACCGAAAGTTGCCGTATTGGATATTGATATGCCGGCTTGTAACGGAATTGAAGTTGTACGTTCTTTAAAAGAAAAAATGATTCCTGTTGCAATAATTATTCTTACAATGTATTCGGATGCGGATATTTTTAACGAAGCTATGAATCTTGGAGTAAAAGGATTTATATTGAAAGACAACGCAGCCAACGATCTTCTTGTTGCAATTAAATCGGTTGCCGGGGGTATACATTACATTGCGCCAAGCATCTCCGGTCTTTTAATAAAAAGAAATGAAAAAACCGTGTTGGCAAGGAATACACTTAAAAACATTACCGCAATGGAAAGAAGGGTTTTATCTCTAATTGCTGAAAACAAAACAAGTAAGGAAATTGCGGAAGAATTATTCATTAGTTATAAAACAGTAGAAAATCACCGGTCGAATATATGTGCAAAACTTAAATTGCATGGAAGCAATGCGTTGTTGAAATTCGCCATTGAAAACAAAACTCATATCCTCTTCTGAGATTTTCAGCAGTTATCAATCATATCCTTTCACCGCACTCCTAAACAATTAAATAGTGTTCAAACTATTTATCATGGTTTTCCTTTTGCCTTTTAGCTTTATTCTTTTTACTTGATAGGTGTTTCCCCCTATAAAAATGAAGACTTCCCCCGATACAAATTCTCACCCGGAATCATAATTTTTTAGTAGTTGAATATAGTGATTCAATATTAACGGCAGCGATATTAATTGAGGGACAGTTTCTATTCTGGCAAGAAAGTGACCATGTTAATTGGTCCAATCCTTTTGTTATAAATAAATGAGACAGAAAAATGAAAAAGCTATTAACACTTATGATTGTGTTTTTTGTGCAGCAGTTCTATGCTCAAACACCGGTTGTGCAGACACTGCAGCCAACAATTACTCTTCAGAATTATACTAACCCTACCACAATACATTATCATGTTAGGTTGAATGGGTTTGTAAATCCCGATGGTTTACCATGCGAAATCTATTTTGAGTATGGCAACACTGTCGAATATGACAATATAGTCGCTGCCTCGCCGGCTTCACTTGATGGTTCCGCGGCTTCTGCTGTTAGTTATTCCTTTGAAGTGAGTCATACTTCTACTTCTTATAGTTTGAATTACTACCACTGCCGGTTAAGAATGGTAACCGCACAGGGAACATATTACAGCAGCGATATGCCTTTTATAGTTAATCCCGATCCGGTTCGGTGGATTGAAATTATTCCAACATACAATGATCATGCAGCACATGCTAACTTTGACATTACTAACGGTAAAAATATAGAGGGTTCAAATGGCGATGTTAATGA
>CAZRMG010000483.1:0-2590 GCA_964601095.1 uncultured Melioribacteraceae bacterium
GCAATCGACGGCTTATTTGTTGTTAACAAACGGTACGGAACGACCCGCGTTAACTTGGCTAAAGAATTATGTTGATACTGTTGTTGTTGGATTTGACGAAGAAACAAAAATTCCTACGGATTATACTTTATCGCAAAACTATCCCAATCCTTTCAATCCAACAACAATTATTGAGTTTTCGCTTCCGACGCAGTCGTATGCAAAAGTTGTTGTATATGATATACTTGGTAATGAAACTGCAAAATTGTTTGAAGGAAATTTAGGCGCGGGTAAACATAAGGTCAAATGGAATGCCGCAAACAATGCTTCCGGAATTTATTTGTATAAACTTTCTACACCGGGCTTTACGCAAGTGAAGAAGATGATGTTGATAAAATAAATAAAACCAACAAAAACGGAGACGCCATGTATGGCGTCTCTACAATATTATTTAATAGAACGTCTTATTCCTAATTCAAGTCCCCGTAATTCTGCTAATCCCCTCATCCTTCCGAATAATGAATAACCGGGATAAATTCCTTGCCTGTTCAAATCCGGGATCATTAAATGACCGTGATCAGGTCGGAATGGAATTCGTATATCTTTTCTTCCTTCTTTGACTCGGTTGTTTTGTTCATCAATTAATACTTTCATTACACCGTAAAGATCGATATCGCCGTCGAGGTGGTTGTCTTCCATAAAATCGCCATCGGCATTGCGTTTTAAATTTCTTAAATGAACGAAATTAATTCTATCGGAAAAACTTTTAGCCAGATCAACCAAATCATTTTTAATGTCCGCACCGAAAGAACCTGTGCAAAGAGTTAACCCGTTGTGTCTCGAATCGACTGCTTTAAATAATTGTCGGATATCGTTTTTATTGCTCACAACTCTCGGCAGACCAAGCAGAGGCCACGGCGGGTCGTCTGCGTGAACAACCATGTAAATGCCTGCTTCCTCGGCGACGGGCACAACTTCTTTAATAAAATCATATAGATTGGAACGAAGTTCTTTGTCGCCTATTTCATCGTATTCTTTAAGGGCAAGTTTAAACTGGTCAAGGGTTAATGCTTCCATTGAGCCGGGAAGTCCGTAAAGAATTGTATCTGTTAATTCTTTCTTTTGTTTATCATTTAGCTTTTCAAAATGCTCTTTTGCTTTTTGAATTTGATCGGGTGTGTAATCTTTTTCGGCATTGTCTCTTTTTAGAATGAATAAATCGAAAGCGGCAAAAACCTTGCTTTCAAATTTTGATGTGATTGAGCCGTCGTTAAAAATTACATTTAAATCCGTACGCGACCAATCGAGCACAGGCATAAAATTATAACAAACTATATCAATACCGCACTTGCCGAGATTGCGTAAAGATTCTTTATAGTTCTCAATAATCTCTTTGTAATTATTTTTTCTCTTCTTAATATTTTCATGAACCGGTAGACTTTCTACAACCGACCAGCGAAGTCCTTCATCTTCTATAATTTTTTTCCTTTGGAGAATTTCTTCAACAGTCCAAACTTCGCCGACAGGTATATGATGAAGCGCGGAAACAATTCCCGTTGCGCCGGTTTGTTTTATCTCTTTTAATGTTATCGGGTCTTTCGGACCGAACCATCGCCAAGTTTGTTCAAAATACATTTTTCCTCTTCAAATAAAATTATTCGTAATTTTTTCTTAAAGTTATTTACAATTTATACTGAATAATTAAACCCCGCTGAAAGAACTAAATCCTCCGTCTATTGGGATGATAGTACCGGTAACAAATTTTGCGGCATCGCTTGCAAGCCACAAAACAGCGCCGACCAATTCTTCAGGTTCACCAAATCTTTTAAACGGAGTAATATTCATAATTGTTTTGCCTCTATCGGTCAACGAACCATCTTCGTTTGTTAGCAATGTTCTGTTTTGTTCCGTTAAAAGAAATCCTGGTGCAATTGCGTTTACTCTAATTCCGCTTCCAAATTTTGATGCGAGCTCAACAGCCATCCATTTTGTAAAATTATCGACAGCGGCTTTTGCGGCAGAGTATCCAACAACTCTTGTTATCGCGCTGAATGTTGCCATCGAAGAAATATTAATAACAGAACCGCTCTTTTGTTGTGTCATCGTTTTGCCGAAAATTAATGTTGGTAAAACGGTGCCGTTAAGATTAAGATCTGTAACTTTTTTAAATTGATCCATTTGCAGATCAAAAATTGTTTGATCCAATCCAATGGTAGCACCGGCCATATTACCGCCTGCTGCATTTACAAGAATATCGAGACGACCGAATTTTTCGAGAATCAATTTGTTTACACTTTTCAAACTTTCTTCGTCGAGAACATTACATGTTAAACCGATTACTTCGCCGTCAATATCTTTTAATGAATCAACTTTTTTATTCAGATTATTTTCGTTAATGTCGAGTAGTACAACTTTAACACCTGCTTGTAAAAAACCTCTTGCCATTTCGCCTGCAAGAATGCCGCCTCCACCGGTTAAAACGGCAACCTTGTTTTCAATGTTGAATAACTTATTTAAGAAGTCCGTCATTTATTGTTCCTCACAATTAATTATTTTTCTATTTCTTTAAACAATGATATTGTATTAAATAATTCATTTACAAAGAATATTT
>CAZRMG010000484.1:0-692 GCA_964601095.1 uncultured Melioribacteraceae bacterium
TGATAATATTAATCTTAGTGATATAGCGACTTCCGTAAATGAATATGGTTATAAATTGAAAACAGATCATGCCGAAAATAAAACAAAAGAAACCGAGCATGATCATCTTCACGAAGTAAACGATGAGAGTTACAATATTCTTAACAGAGAATTCATTATTGCTCTTGTTTTAACATTGCCGGTTTTTCTAATAAGCATGCTGATGGATTATCATTTCTTTCACATCATTTGGCCGCTCGATCATGATGAAACAAGAAAGCTGTTGCTAATTTTAACAACACCGGTAATTTTTATTTCCGGCAAAAGATTTTTCATAATTTTTTGGAACAACCTTAAACATTTTTCCGCCGAGATGAATTCGCTTGTTGCTATCGGTACCGGCGCAGCTTACGGGTACAGCGTTCTCGTTACTCTTTTCCCGAACACAATTATAAAAGATGGAAGCGAGCCGCATGTTTATTTTGAAACTTCCGTTGTGATCATCACATTGATTTTGATGGGTAAACTTTTAGAACACCACGCAAAAAGAAAAACAAACAGCGCGATTAAAAAATTAATTGAACTTCAGCCGAAGACGGCTTTAATAATTGATAATAATGTTGAAAGAGTTATTCCCCTTTCGGAATTAAAAACCGGCGATGTTGTAATTATAAAACCAGGAGAAAAAATTCCGGCTGATGGAATAATCATAA
>CAZRMG010000484.1:702-2589 GCA_964601095.1 uncultured Melioribacteraceae bacterium
TGACCGTGAGATAGAAATTCCTATAGATGAGGTTGAGGTTGGAGATATTATTGTTGTTAAACCAGGAGAAAAGATGCCGGTAGACGGGATAGTATCAGAAGGAACTACCTCAGTTGATGAGTCAATGGTAACGGGTGAAAGTATTCCGGTTGAAAAAATTGTGAATGATAAAATTATCGGCGGAACGATAAATAAAAACGGTTCATTTAATTTCAGAGTAACACAAACCGGGGATAATTCTGTTCTCGGACAAATAATAAAATTTGTTGAACGCGCGCAAGCATCGAAACCACCTATTCAAAAACTTGTTGATAAAATTGCTTCTGTCTTTGTTCCAATTGTAATTCTCGTTGCGATTGTAACTTTTATCGGGTGGATGATTTTTTCACCGGATCATTCTTTCGCAACCGCATTAATTAATTTTGTAGCAGTTTTAATTATTGCATGCCCGTGCGCTCTTGGTTTGGCGACGCCGACTGCAATAATCGTCGGTACAGGTTTGGGCGCATCAAACGGAGTTTTAATTCGCAACGGTGAAAGCATTGAACTCGCTCATAAAATTTCTACAATTATTTTTGATAAAACCGGGACAATTACAGAAGGCAAACCGGCTGTGTCGGAAATTCATACTTTTGGAATTAGTGAAGATGATTTGTTAAAAATAGCTGCATCTCTCGAATCGAAATCGGAACATCCGCTTGCAAGTGCAATAGTTGATAAAGCAAAATCACAAAATCTTGAAATTATAAATCCGGAAACTTTTCAAAACTATTCCGGTTCAGGTATTATAGGAATGATTTCGGGAAAAACAGTAATAATAGGCAAGCTTAATTTTATGAAGGAGTTTTCAGTTGATATTTCTGATGTTGAAAATCTTTATGAAAATATTTCGTCGAAAGGAAAATCAGTAATTGCGGTTGCAATCGAAAATAAAATTAGCGGACTGATTGCGATTGAAGACAAGGTCAGGAATACTTCTTCGGAGGCAATTTCAAAACTGAATAAACTCGGTATAAAAACCGTGATGCTCACCGGTGATAATTTTAGAACAGCCGAATCAATTGCACGTGAAGTTGGAATTAAAGATTATAAAGCGGAAGTCTTTCCGGAAGACAAAGCAAAAATTGTAAAAGAATTTCAAGATAAAGGAATGGTTGTAGGAATGGTTGGCGATGGTATTAATGACGCGCCTGCACTTGCACAAGCCGATGTTGGAATTGCAATCGGTACAGGTACGGATGTTGCGATTGAATCTGCGCAAATAACTCTTGTTAAAGGTGATTTAAACGGAGTTGTTAAAGCAATTAATCTTTCCAACAACACTTTGAAAACGATAAAACAAAATCTGTTTTGGGCTTTTATTTATAATACAGTATTAATTCCCTTAGCGGCATTCGGATTGTTAAATCCGATGATTGCGGCATTTGCAATGTCGTTAAGTTCGGTTTCGGTTGTAACAAATTCATTGCGGTTAAAACGTATTAAAATATAATCGTAGGGGACGCAAATTTTGCGTCCCCCACCGGAGATATTATGAAAAAATATTTTTTGCAGACAAAGCCGTTTATCGTTCCCACGACCGACGGCAAATTAATCGAAGAACATTTCGGCATGGCAAGCATTAATACGGGTGATTATAGTTTTGCGCACATGATTGCACCTGCAGGCTGGAGTGAGCCGTTTCAAACACCTAAGTTTGACGAGATAACATTTGTGTTTTCGGGTAAGAAAAAAATTGAAGTTGACGACGATGAAATTATTTTGACAAGCAATCAATCCATTTGTATTCCAAAAGGTACACGGGTAAGATATTCAAACCCCTTTGATGAACCATGCGAATATGTTTCTATTTGTATTCCGGCTTTTACAATTGATAGAGTAAAACGA
>CAZRMG010000485.1:0-2576 GCA_964601095.1 uncultured Melioribacteraceae bacterium
TTAACACCCGAAATTGCGCTGAAGGCGTCTTGGAATATTTTTATGCAGGATCTTGTGACTATTGCAGATGAGTATGAAGTTACTCCTGTTTTTGAACCATGGGTGATAACCCCGTACTATATAAAACCTTCGGACGCGATTCATTATGTAGTTGGTTTGGATATTGATCCTTTGCCGAATCTTTCTTTCAACATAGAAGGTTATTATAAAACTATGCACAATCTTGCAATTGTGGATGATAGAAGAATTTTAGATTGGCAAAGACAATTAACTACCGGTTCGGGTAAAGCTTACGGTGTTGAATTTCTTTCAAAGTATAGAATCGGCATACTTAGTTTTACAGGCGCTTATGCGTGGATGAAATCATTTAGAACTGTACGGGGATTTACGTATCCTCCAAGGTTCGACGCGGAACATAATGTTAATATAACATTGGAAGCCGAACTCGACGCAGGCTGGGGTGCAAGCGCTATGTGGACTTACACATCCGGACTTCCATATACTCAAATTGCCGGTTACTATGATAAACTTATGATTAATCAAATAGGGGAAAGCCCGTTTTTGCCAAATCAATATTCCCAGTTTGCAATTCTCGCTGCAACTAATGCGGGGCGGTTCCCGGATTATCATCGTCTCGACTTAAGCATTTCAAAAAAAATCCAGGTTGAAGGATTCAAAATGTCGGTTGATTTTAGCGTCGTTAATTTCTACAACAGGCAAAACATTTTTTATTTCAGAAGGGATACGGGCGAAAAAGTAAATATGCTGCCGTTTTTACCTTCAATAAATATTAAGGCGGAAATATGAAACAGAAATTGATTTTATTCTTTACCGTATTGTTGAATTTTCTATTGCTCATTTCATGCGAAGAAAATTTTAATCCTAACACGGATTTATATGAAGGATATGTTTTAAGCTGCATAATAAGGCACGATACAACTTTCCAAGTTGCAACGATATCCCGCACTTATAAAGCGAACGGATTAAAGCCAATGAATTCTCAAGAGGATTTTTCAGTCCGCGGTGCAAAAATAACCCTGACATGTTCTAATGAATTGGGAACCGAAGTATATCATTTCCGCGATACCGTTGTTATTACAAGTGATAACAAACAGGTTCACTATTATTACTTGGATAATTTTACGCCGTCTATTTCATCGGTTCAAGTTAATCCGGGCGTTTTTGTTGTATATGATTATTCGATGAAAATGGAAGCGGAATTACCGGACGGTACAAAATTAACTTCCTATGCTAATTCGGTTTTAGTTAACGAGAGAATTGAAAGTGATTACAAAAGAAAAAATCCCATGCAGATACTGCCGGGTAAATTAACATTTGTAACATGTTCGGAACTAATGTCGATTATTAAAGGGAAGACGGATATTTTACCTGAGATAATAATCTATTATTCTAAAAAGGAAAACGGTGTTTGGATTGATTATCAAAAGTCGGTTCCCATGTATTATTCAAATGGTCAAGGCAAGGAGATATCTGTATATCCAATTCTTGAGAGTCCAAAAGAATATATTCATTATGATTCCCTTGTTGTGCTTAAAACACTTGGTGATTTATCCAAAGGCGATGCTGATAAAGAAAATTATATCATAAGAAAAGTTGTTTTTTATCTTCATCTTTTTGAACCTAATTCCGCGCATTATTTAACTATTCAACAAACAATGCAAAACGAATTTTCTTTGCGGACAACACAATTAAGTTTTACGAATATTAGAAACGGCGGCGGAATCTTTGGCGCTATGTTTACTTTAAAAGATGAGTTAAAGCTGGACGATATGATTAAATCTATTGGATATAGAACTGACTAACTGTCATTCCGAACTTGTTTCGGAATCTATGAAGTTGCGATTATAGAATAAATTAAGAATGACATACTAAACGTTTAGGAATCAAAATTAATTTTTCTGAAGTATCAGTAGATTTATCAAACATTATTGTAAAATTATTTCAATAAAAACTCAATCCTTTCAAGTTTGCCGTCGATATTTGAACGAGGGTAAATATTAAATATTTTACAGAGTAAAGGATAAATATCAATATTCCATAGCGTTCCGGTTTTATATCCGCTTTTGAATGAAGGTCCTGTTGCTAAAAATATTCCGTGCATATCGGTATGATTGTTATCGTAACCGTGGTTTCCTTTGCCGTTAGAATACCAATCCGATTTTTTATTCCCGACAAGCGACCAGCCCATATCGGCTATTACTATTATGGAATAAATGAACGGGTTTTTATTGTAATGAAAATATGAAGGCATTTCTTCTTTTAAGTAAACTTTGTAATGATTCTCGTTCTTCTTTAAAATGTTATAAACTTCCATACGTTTATCTTCCGGCGGATTAATCTGCATGAAAGGTCCGTCGTCGTTAAACTTGCAGCCGAAATTTTCAACCATCTTCTCGATGTTTACAATTCTTTCGCCGGAAATATCAGCCATACCGTGGTCAGATACAAAAATTACATTAACGCTGTCCTTCATGTTTATTTTATCAAGTTCATCGAAAATATAACCTGTTATTTTATCAAGGTATTTAATCGAGTTGTTTGTTCCTTCGGAATTT
>CAZRMG010000486.1:0-2570 GCA_964601095.1 uncultured Melioribacteraceae bacterium
GCATTGAACAAACTTCCTTTTGCCTTAAGAAAACCAAGTACAACAGAATCGGGAATTGATTGAACTTCTTTTATGCGGTCAAACACTTTTACATCATAACCAAGTTCAACGGCCGTTTTTTTAGAATCGCCGCAAATGTAAACCTTAATTTCCTTATATCCTTTTTGTAAAACAGACAATAATTTTTCGTGGGGGATTTCAATATCACCCGTTTCATAAATTTTTGATTTGAATGATAAAATTTCCGAATAATTATCGTCATTCATTTAAAAAACTCTTTCCGTTCAAATCATTGTTAATCTTAAAATAATGTGCTATCGTTTGAGCCACATCAGCAAAAGTATTTCTTATTCCCAAATTTTTTCCATGGGTATTCTTTTTGTAAAAAATAAGAGGGACATATTCCCTGCTGTGATCCGTGCTTGGCGTAGTCGGGTCGTTACCGTGATCGGCTGTTAAAATTAGACAATCTGTTTCATCAAGCGATTCGAGAATTTCCGGTAGTCTTTCGTCAAAATCTTTTAATGCTTTTGCAAAACCAGGTGTATCGTTTCTGTGACCATAATAGACATCAAAATCAACTAAGTTGGCCATTATGTAAGAATTATTTTTTGTTTTTATCGATTGAAGAATTTTATCAATACCCTCGTCGTTGGATTTGGTTTTTAACTGGGTAGAAATTCCCTTGTAGTTGTAAAGATCGTTTATCTTTCCAACAGCAACGGTTTCAATTCCATTCATCATCAAAAAATCCAAGATAGTATTTGACGGCGGATCGAGAGAATAATCTTTGCGATTTGTAGTACGTTTATAATTTCCGCTTGTACCGACAAACGGACGCGCAATAATTCTTCCGCACGCATTTTCATTTATCATTATTTTTTCGCGCGTGATTTTACAAATTTCATATTGCCTTTCAATCGGGATTATTTCTTCGTGGGCCGCAATTTGAAATACGGAATCCGCGGAAGTATAAATTATCGGGAAGCCGGTTTTAAAATGCTCGTCGCCAAGTTTTTCAATTATCTCCGTACCGGATGAAGCATAATTACCGAGCACCCCGCCGAGTTTTGTTTCTTCTAAAAATTTATCAATAATTTCTTTCGGGAATCCATCCGGGTACATAGGAAAATCGATGTCAAGGCGAAGCCCTGCAAGTTCCCAATGCCCTGTTGTAGAATCTTTACCGACCGAAGCTTCGGATAATTTACCGAATGATGCGAGAGGATTTATTTGCGGAGTGATACCTTTTATTGGCGCGATATTACCGAGTCCGAGCTTTTCAAGATTAGGCAAATCCAATCCGCCGACTTGCTCGGCCATATTACCGAGTGTATTACTGCCTTCATCTTTATAATTAAACGCATCGGGTAATTCACCGATTCCTACGCCATCGAGTACAATTACAACAAAATTCTTCAAATGAATACCTTCGAAAAGTAAAATCAGTTTATACTTTTAACTGTGTTGCCGCCTTTTTCGAGAGATTTTTTTAATGCGAGTTCGGCATTGTACAGAACATCTTGAACATCTGTTTTATTTGTTGTTGCCGCAACGCCGATTGAGACAGTAAACGTAGTCTGTTTTGAAACCACTGCTATAGGTTTACGCGCAATTTTAATCCTGATTTTTTCCGCCCATAAAAAAACATCCTTTGGCGACATGTTGAAAAAATAAACCGCAAAAATTCTTTCGCTTAATCTTCCCATTAAGTTAAGCGGCGTCATTTCATCGCGTATCATTTGCGCTACGGCACGAAGAACTTTCGGGAACGGATTGCCTTCGAACAAAGAATCTTGTTCTATCAAGTCATCAATTTTTATAAGAGCAACCGCACCTTGAACTCCAAGTTCCTTACTTCTAACTAAATCCACGGTTAGCCGTTCAACAAATGAATCATAATTTAAAGCTTTAGTTTCTACGTCAACAGAAAGAAGCCCTTTTAAAACACTTATTGTTGAATAAGAATGTAAAATAAATGCAAATATTTTTGTGGCGTTTTTTACGAATGTTACTTCACTGTTCGAATAAATATTTTTCTTCAAACTTTCGAAACAGAGAACACCGTAATTCTGCTCGTCGTAAATAAGAGGAATAGCAAGGAATGAACCGTCAAAACTAACATCTTCGTTTTTTGAGAAACGCGGATATTCGGTAACCGAAGTATCGTCAATTTTTACAGGTGTAGAACTTAAAATGGCCTTACCCACAAGAGTGCCGCTCAAATCAATTTCGAGGTGCTCACCCGCATATTTCAACGATGTTTTGTTTATAATGCGCGCGGTTTTAAATTTATGTTCAATCGGGTTGTACGATACAAATGTAAAAGCATCCCAATCAATTAGTCCTTCCACTGCGTTGTCAAGAGCGGCGAAAAGATCGGTTTCGGATTCAAATTTTTTATCATAGCTTAAAACACCGAGCAGTGATTTCAATCTTTGTTCTGCTTGAGTTTCCGAAAATTTTTCTTCGAACAATGAGATTATAACGGAGATTACTCTTACAATTCTTCCCAAAGAATAAATTTGTTCAATTCCGAATGCATCGTTCATTTTAGAATCGAGCGCTAA
>CAZRMG010000487.1:0-2568 GCA_964601095.1 uncultured Melioribacteraceae bacterium
GCTTCGGCTAAACTCATCCCTCCAACTTTGTTCGCAATCTGAATTACTTGTTCCTGATAAACAATGATGCCGTATGTTTCATTTAATATTTCTTCAAGTACTGGATGTAAGTACTCAATCTTTTTTCTACCATGTTTGCGATCAATAAAATCGTTAATAAAATCCATCGGGCCCGGACGGTACAAAGCGTTCATTGCCGAAAGATCGTTTATACTTGTCGGTTTTAATTTTTTCAAATACTCGCGCATCGGGGCAGATTCAAACTGAAATACACCGGTCGTTTGCCCTTTCGAAAATAACTCGTATGTTTTTGGATCATCAACGGGAATAGTATCAATATCAATTGTTTCGCCGCGGGTTTGTTTTACAAGCTCGATTGTATCGCGGATTATTGAAAGAGTATCGAGACCGAGAAAGTCCATTTTAAGAAGTCCCGCGTCTTCCAATTCTTTCATGTTGTATTGAGTAACAATATCCTTTGTATTGCCGCCGTAAATTGCGAGCGGAACGTAATCCGAAACATCGCCCGGGGCAATTACAACACCTGCTGCGTGAGTGGAAGCATTGCGGTTCATACCTTCAAGTATTCTTGCATACTTCAACAACTCAGTCATCATCGGGTCGTCTGTTTTCTTCAGCCACTGAAGTTCGGGAACTTCATCCAACGCTTGGTCGATTGTAAACACTCTTCCAAATTTCGATGGAATCCATTTTGTAATTGCATCGACCTGTGGAATAGGAATTTTTAAAACGCGCGCAACATCACGCAAAACGGCTTTTGATGAAAGACGATTAAAAGTAATAATCTGGCAAACGGATTCTGAACCGTATTTTTCTTTGACGTATTCAATTACTTCACCGCGTTGGCTATCTGCAAAGTCAACGTCTATATCGGGCATGGATTTCCGTGCGGGGTTTAAAAATCTTTCAAACAATAAACTGTATTTCAATGGATCAACATTTGTAATTCCGAGGGCATAAGCGACCAAACTTCCAGCTGCACTACCGCGGCCTGGTCCAACTGGTATCCCGCGTTTTTTTGATGCGTTTATAAAATCCTGTACAATTAAAAAATATCCCGCATAACCCATTTGTTTTATTACATCAAGTTCATACTTGAATCTATCTTCAATTTCCGGCGTGATTGTTTTAAATCTTTTATCGAGTCCTTCATATGAAAGCAGCGTTAAATATTCTTCGAGATCTTTTGCATTTGATTCCGGTGGAATAGGAAATTGCGGATAATGATGACCTGTAAAATCCAATTCAAGATTTATTTTCTGATCTATTTCAAGTGTATTTTCAATTGCGCCTTTATAATTCTTGAAAAGCTTTTTCATCTCCTCTGTTGATTTGAAATAAATCTGATCTGTCCCGTAACGCAATTCTTTGTAATCAACATTGCCAGTTTTATCGCCAATGTTTATAAGAATATTGTGAGCAATAGCGTGATCTTTTTCAATATAATGAATATCATTTGAAGCAACGAGTTTGATTCCAAGTTCTAATGAGAGTTTTGGCATACCGGAAAGTATCGGCTTTTCAACATCCATACCGTGGTCTTGAATTTCCAAATAAAAATCATCGCCAAAAATTTCTTTTAATGTGATAGCAATTTCACGAGCTTTTTTCCAGTTATCATTTACTAGTTGTGTTGAAATTGGTCCTGCAGGGCACGCCGAAGAGCAGATCAATCCTTCGCTGTACTTTCTTAAAATTTCGAGATCAATTCGCGGTCGATAATAAAATCCCTCTAAGTGACCGATAGAAGTCATCTTCATTAAATTTTGATAGCCGGTTTTATTTTTTGCGAGAAGAAGAAGATGATTGTAATGTTTTGTTTTCTTTTTCAGTCCGTCGGTATCGCCGCCTTTAATCAACCTGCTCTTTTCAAAATCGACATATGCTTCCATACCTATTAAAGGTTTGACGCCTGCTTTTTTTGCTTTTTTATAAAACTCAGAAATTCCGAACATGACACCATGATCGGTGAGAGCAACAGCATGCATATTATTAACTTTTGCCGCTTCTATTAAATCTTCAACCGTACAAGCGCCGTCCTGCAAACTGTAATGCGAATGATTATGTATATGTATAAAATCTGACATTCTTTTCTTGATGCTGGATTCTAGATTCTTGATACTTGAATCTATCTATCATGATAAATTGTTATTTAACTCTCTTTGAATTAACTCTAAACTCTACGCTCTTCATTCTTCACTCACTTCGTTCCCGTGTGTCCGAATCCTCCGTCACCGCGATTGCTGCCGTTTAATTCATGAGTTTCTTCGAGATCCATTTTATAAACTTTTGCAAGAACCATTTGTGCAATTCTATCGCCGCGTTTGATAACAAAATCTTCGTTACCAAAGTTGAACAAAATAATTTTTACTTCGCCGCGGTAATCGGAATCAATTGTACCGGGAGAATTTAAAACTCCAATCCCGTTTTTTGCCGCTAAACCGCTGCGCGGTCGAACTTGAATTTCATATCCAAAAGGAATTTCAACGCGGAGATTTGTTGAAACAAGAGCCACTTTACCTTTTTCAATTATAAAATCCTTTTCAA
>CAZRMG010000488.1:0-2558 GCA_964601095.1 uncultured Melioribacteraceae bacterium
TAATTTCCAAAATAAAGAAAGGTAAAATTATATCTCTATATAAGCCCCTCTCCTATTTTTAGGAGAGGGGTTGGGGTAAGATCAAGCTATGTATCTTCCGCGTTTTGTATAATGTGTGTGCAACAGTTCATGCGACAAATGACTACACGGTCCTTCAGTTAGAAATTCCTCATAGATTTTTCCAATATGAGGATTATCGTGTGATTTACGAATTTCGAGAGATTCGTCTTCGGCATAAATTGCCTCAGCGCGTTTCTGTCTAATTTCCGGTGTGGTCGGAATCGGTTGACCGCCGCCGCCTAAACATCCGCCGGGACAAGCCATGAATTCAATAAAATGACATTCTGAGAATTTACCGCCTGCTTTAATGTCATCCATAATTTTCTTTGCGTTAGCCGTTCCGTGCGCAACTGCAACTTTTAGAGTAGCACCTTTCAACCAATCCCAGTTTGGAACTAGATGTTTGATTAAATCTGGAACAGGACCAACTTTTTCGCCCAATGGCAATTCGACATATTTAACGCCTTCAAAACCACGAACTGGAATTACATTAGCTTTCTCAAATATGTCTTCTGCTTTTTTACCGAGTATAAATTCAACAATAGTTCTAATAGCAGCTTCCATTACGCCACCGGTTGCGCCGAAAATTAATCCGGCTCCGGAAGCTTCTCCGAATGGAGAGTCGAAATCACTCTTCGGCATTTCGGGTAAATTGATTCCGGCTTCTTTAATCATACGGGCCATTTCGCGTGTAGTTAATCCGTAATCTACATCTTTGAATCCGCTGTCGTTCATTTCGGGACGGTTGCATTCAAACTTTTTAGCTGAGCAAGGCATAACCGCAACCGAAACAATATCTTCCGGTTTTACACCTGCTTTCTTAGCGTAGAAAGTTTTTATTAATGCGCCGAACATTTGCTGCGGCGATTTTGCCGATGAAAGATTATCGAGATATTCCGGGTAATAATGTTCAATAAATTTTACCCATCCCGGCGAGCAAGAGGTAAATTGAGGTAAAGCAACTTGTTCTTTTTGAACTAGCGCTTTGTATAAACGAATAATTAATTCGGTGCCTTCTTCGATAATTGTTAAATCAGCCGTAAAGTTCGTATCGAATACCCTATCAAAACCGATTCTGCGTAAAGCAGTATTAAGTTCGCGCGTCATTGAATGTCCCGCTGGTAAGCCGAATTCCTCACCGATTGCGGCACGTGGCGAAGGAGCAGTTTGAATTACCACATGTTTCGTTGGATCATCAATAGCCGCCCAAATTTCATCCGATGGATCGTTTGCGCGTAGAGCCGCAGTGGGACAACGATTTATACACTGACCGCAATTGATACAAATAACATCAGAAAGTTGTTTATCCATAAATGTTCCGATGTGTGTTTTATCGCCGCGCCCAATTGCTTCTAAAACACCAACTTCCTGCAAATCAATGCAAGTTCTTACACAGCGTTTGCAAAGAATACATTTGCTCATATCGCGGATAACCGAGTATGAAGAATAATCAGTTTCATATTTCGGTTTATCAACGTGGCCGAAAGTATAACTATCAACTCCGTATTCTTTTGCGAGTTTTTGAAGTTCGCAATTTCCATTGCGGTGGCAGGAATAACATTCGCCGTAATGTTCGCTAAGCATCAAATCAATAATATGACGGCGAGCTTTACGAACCATAGGTGACGAAGTTTTAATTTTTAACGGCGAAGTAATCGGGAATGCGCACGAAGCTTGAAGAGTTCTCATTCCTTCAACTTCAACAACGCAAACCCGGCAAACGCCTGCTACGCATAAATCTTCATGATGGCACAAGGTCGGGACTGATATTCCGGCTTGTTTACAAGCATCAAGAATTGTTGTTCCAAGAGGAACGGTTATTTTCTTTTCATTTATTTCAACGGTAATAGTTCCGCCTATTCCCGATGGATCTTTCGGTTTTTCAACAACATGAGATTGCTGGCTAACCGGGGCTCTTTTACTTTCCATGATTACCTCCTTTACCGTTGTTGTTTCTGCTTACAAAAATTTCATCTTTGAAATTTTCCAGAATTGAAATGAATGAGTTTGGACTTGATTGTCCGAGTCCGCACTTTGAAGCAACCTGCATTGTTTTACCAAGTTCTTTTAATTGGTTGATGTAACCGAATGTAAACTCGCCTCTTTCAATCATTTCAACGCCTTCAAGGAGTTTTGTGTTACCTATTCTGCACGGCGTACATTGTCCGCAAGATTCTTCAACAAAAAATTCCATAAAGTTTTTCAGTACATGAAGCATATCGCGGCTTTCGTTAAATATCATTATTGAACCGCCTGTTGCAGCATCTTCGTAAGCCAAGGTTCTATCGAATTGAGATTTCGGAAGACAAACACCCGAAGCTCCGCCGACTTGAACAGCTTTTGCATTTTTAGCGCCTACAAGTTCAAGAAGTTCGGAAATTTTTGTTCCCCAGGGTAATTCGTAAACGCCAGGTTTTTCACAATCGCCAGAGACAGAAAATAATTTTGAGCCGGATGATTTATCAGTACCGTGTTTCGCAAACCATGTTCCGCCTTTT
>CAZRMG010000489.1:0-1878 GCA_964601095.1 uncultured Melioribacteraceae bacterium
GAAAGAAGGCGGTGTTGCCTTAAAAGTGGAAGACAAAGATTTTAATGCTTTTGTAAGTCCGTACTCGTTGGGCTGTAAAGTAGAATCAGAACTAATTCCGATTTCAAGTATTTGCGAACTTGAGAAATCGGATCTGCGCGGAAAGATTGTTCTTTTACATGGAGAGATTGCAAAAGAACAGATTATGCCAAAGAATTTCATTTTCTATAACCCGGAACATCATAAAACAACAATTTCACTGCTGGAAAAAAGCGGAGTGAAAGCTATAATAGCTTCAACCGGTGTTAATTCCGCAACAGCCGGCGGAGTGTACCCATTCCCTTTGATTGAAGACGGCGATTTTGATATTCCTTCAGTTTATATGAAGGACATTGAGGGAGAGAATTTAATAAAATTTGCCGGCAAGCGAGTCTTTTTAAAATCAGTTTCTGAAAGAATACCAGGTAAAAGCTACAACATTATTGCGCAGAAAGGAAAACAAGGTTCGCAGAGAATTGTTGTATCTGCACATATTGATGCTAAAAAAGGTACGCCCGGCGCAATAGATAACGCTACAGGTGTAACTGTAATGTTACTACTTGCCGAATTGCTTAAAGATTACAAAGGGAATAAATTAATTGAAGTCGCAGCTTTCAACGGCGAGGATTACTATGCTGTACCCGGTCAAATGCTTTATCTTGAATCCAATAAAGATAAGTTTGACGATATTATTCTTAATGTTAATATTGACGGAGCCGGGTATAAAGAAGGTATGTCCGCATTTTCATTTTTTGGTTTACCTGAAGAGATTCAAAACAAAGCTATCAGTGTTATTAAAAAGTATCATGGTATTATTGAAGGAGAACAATGGGTTCAGGGAGATCACAGCATGTTTGTACAAGCAGGTAAACCTGCAATTGCAGTTTCATCAAACTGGTTCATCGAAAATATGGAATCTCAAAATGTTACCCATACACCAAAAGATAACTTGGATATTGTTGACATGAATAAAGTTACTGAAATAGCTTTTGCTCTTAAAGATTTCTTAGAATCTTTATAAAGTCATATTATTATGAACTTTTTAATCAAACGAAAAGGCGGTACAAATTGGTATCGCCTTTATTTTATGGTTCTAATCAATTTAGAAATAGTCCGACCTTAATAATTTCTATCCACATCAGAATAATTATCTCTATTAATAAAAAATATTTATCCTAAGTAATTATCGTTTATAATTTCATAATTCCTATTTTTGCATAAAAATTAATAGGTGTATAAATGAATTTTCGTGTTACAAATAGTGAACTAATTTTCCACGGAAAAGTTTTTGATGTTAAAGTTGATGAAATTGAATATAACGAAACTGGCAACAAAGCATCACGTCAGGTTGCCGTTCATCCGGGCGGCAGTGTCGTTGTACCGGTGTTAAACAACGGTAAGATAATTTTTATCTCGCAGTACCGTTACCCGCACGACAAAGTAATTCTTGAATTGCCCGCCGGTAAACTTGAAAAAGGAGAAGACCCGCAACTTTGTGCCGCAAGAGAATTAACGGAAGAAACAGGCTATTCATCAAACAAGATTACAAAGCTTGGTAAGATTTTTACAACACCCGGTTTTTGCGATGAAGTTCTTCATATTTATTTGGCGGATAATTTAACACCCGGCGATCATGCACGCGAAGAAGGTGAAGAAGGAATTGAAATGTTTGAAATGACTTTAAATGAAATTGATGAGAAAATCCGGTCAGGCGAAATTGTAGATGCAAAAACTATTTGCGGAATCTCTATGTACCGTTTGAGGATAGATGCTTGATACTGGATACTAGATTCTGGACAAAACATCAACGAGGGCTTTTGTGTTCTTCTTGCACTGACTGTATAAATGAATTTAGTTTTT
>CAZRMG010000489.1:1888-2546 GCA_964601095.1 uncultured Melioribacteraceae bacterium
ACTGGGGAATAAGAAATAATATAGCCGAGGGTAGCTATGAATTATAAGGATTTAGAAATCTGGAAAATGTCACGTGAAATTGTAATCGAAATCCATAAAATGAGTTTAGAGAATTTGCCTAAGTTTGAGATGTATGAAACAGGCAGTCAAATTCGGAGATCAAGTAAATCCGTTAGATCAAATATTGTCTAAGGATATGGCAGGAGATTTTATAAACAAGAATTCATTCATCATCTAATAATTGCCATTGCATCAAACGATGAGACATTAGATCATCTTGAATCATTATTTGAGACACAATCCCTGACCAATAAAATCCTTTTTGAAGATTTACATTCTAAAATTCAAATTCTAGGAAAAAAGATTAACTCATTTATTCAATCGGTACAAGCTGAACATAAAAGTCCGCGCTAATACAATTCAACAATAAAAAATCAAGAATCCAGTATCCAGTATCAAGTATCCAGCAACCAGAATCATTCATTCGTAAGTTCTTCCAATTCAACTTTATGAAGATGGGTTAATTTTCTGCCGAGAAATCTTTCAGCCACTTCACGAAAAGTTGTCGGAACATCACTCACAAAAAACTCACTTTGACCCTGGTGTACCGATTGATTTCGTAACCCCCTGCCGTTTAAATATTCTTCCACAATTTTAG
>CAZRMG010000490.1:0-2544 GCA_964601095.1 uncultured Melioribacteraceae bacterium
TGGATGTTGTTTCGCTGCTGCTTGAGTATTCTAAGAAAAACGGAATTAATGGATTGGAATTAACCGCCGCGCCAATGGTTTATGAAAATCATCCGAATCAAAATCTTGATTTTGCAATGTTATGGCAAGGATTTAATTATTCTCTTCATTACATCTCGAGCGCAATAAAACTTGATAAAGATACAGATATACTTGAAAGATTTTCGCCGACTGTCCGCCGCAATATTCGTAAGACTATGAAGGATTTTAATCTTCGTGTAGAAATTAATGAACGTTATGATGAGTTTTACCCGATACTAATTGAAAACAAATCCCGTCATAATGTTAAGCCGACACATTCATATGAAGATTTGCTGAAGTTGAAAGAACTTATGCCTGAACGTTTGAAATTGTTTATGGTTTATTTTCAGGACAAACCAATCGGCGGTTCGCTAATGTTTTATCCCAATAAAAATGTTGCTTTATGTTTTTACAATATGTTACTTTATGATTATGCCGAGTACAAGCCCATTCAACGCGTAATGTATGATGTTGTAAAAGATTCTACAAAGAATGGTTATGGTTATGTTGATATCGGGGTTTCGCAGGATACAAAAGCCGCAAACCCTATGACACCGAGTATGCACTTAATCGAATTCAAAGAAAAGTTCGATGCAAAAACTATAATGCGCAACACTCTTTCAATTAAATTGTAACCGGCATGAGGAAATCTAAAAAAGTCTGCATGGCTTTTCTCGGTAATCCTCTTCACGATTCGCGCATCACTAATCTTACAAACTCTTTACGTTACGACGGATATCGTGTTTCATGCATCGGATTCGATTGGTTCATAAATCCTGAAGATTACGAAGACGATTACTTCAAAGTTTTCAAACTTGTCAAAGGTAAAATCCGATTATTTTTCTATCTGAAATTTTCATTTAAGTTGTTAAAAGAACTTCTCAAAACTCATGCAGATTTATATATCGCCGAAGATTTTTATACGCTCCCTTTAGTTACAATTATTGCGAAAGTAAAAAAATCAAAAGTATACTATAACAGCCGTGAACTTTATGCTTTCCTCGGCGGACTTCGTAACCGCCCGCATCTTCAAAAACTTGTAAAAGCAATTGAGCAATATTTCATAAAAAAAGTTGATCTTGTTTTAACAACTGGCGAAATGGATTCGGCATTTCTCGAAAAATTATACGGAATAAATAACACTCTTGTTATCCGTAACATTCCGCTGCTTCAAAAACCATCTCGTAAAATTGATTTTAGAAAAGAGTACGGAATTCCCGGCGACAAAATTATTTTGTTATATCAAGGCGTTCTTCTCGAAGGACGAGGAATACCTTTAATTATGCGTGCGATGAGACAAGTTGAAAATTCGGTTTTGTTAGTTCTCGGCGACGGTGAACAAAAACATAATTTCCAAAAACTCGCTGCTGAACTTGGTGTTAACGATAGAATTATTTTTGCCGGTACAATTCAGCAAAGCGAATTAATTAATTATACAGCCGGTGCGGATATCGGCTTATCATTAATAGAAAATATAAGTGTTAGTTATTACCACGCACTTCCCAATAAATTGTTTGAATACATAATGGCGGGTTTGCCGGTGCTTTCCAGCGATCTTCCTCAAATGAAAAAAATTATTGATGATTACAACGTCGGCGAAACGGTTGATATTGCTAACGAAGATAATATTGTTAATACTCTTAAAAATTGGGAGAATAATCCTGATGTTATTACAAAGTATAAGATTAATTGTAACAAGGCTGCTGCTGATTTGAATTGGCAGTCGGAATATGAAAGAACAAAAACTAAGTTGTTAGGTTTTTGATGCCGAAGCAGAAAAGAATTCTAATTGTTCGGCCCGACCGTATTGGCGATGTAGTTTTATCAACACCATTGCCGCGTGAAATTAAGAAAACTTTTCCCGGTAGTTTCGTAGCAGTACTCGTTCGTAAATACACACAAGATATTTATCTCAATAATCCAAACGTTGATAAAATTATTCTTATAGACGATGAAGATAATTCGTATAAATCTTTTTTTAGAAAAGTGAAAGAGCTCCGCAGTTATAAATTCACGCATTCGCTAACGCTGCTTCCAACAGAAAGAATGAACTATTTATTATTCTTCGCTGGAATTCCATACCGCGTTGGAGTCGGGCATAAGTTTTACCAGTTTATAACTTTTACAAAATATGTATCGCGTAATAAATATATACCTTTACGTCATGAGGCAGATTATTGCATGGACCTCGCGCGAAAAATTGGTGTGCAGACCGATGACCTTTCAACAGAAATATTTTTGACTGATGAAGAAAAGAAATCTGTTGTGGAAAAACGGGATAAATATTTAAACGGGAAAAAGTATTTAGTTGGTATTCATACAACAAGTGGAAATTCTGCTCCGAATTGGTCAATAAAATCTTATGCGGAATTGATAGAAGGATTATCTCGTAAAAAAGATTTACAGATTGTTGTTACCGATGATAAAATTCACAAAGAAATTAAAAATATTGACAATGTTTTATATCCAAATGTTGGACTTAAA
>CAZRMG010000491.1:0-2540 GCA_964601095.1 uncultured Melioribacteraceae bacterium
CGGGCGGGGTTCAGCCGCCAATAGTCTGGTTTCGTATTGTTTAGGATTTACAGAAGTCGACCCGATAGAACAGAATCTTTACTTTGAAAGATTTTTAAACCGCGGCAGATTATCACCGCCGGATGTTGATTTGGATTTTTCGTGGAAGGAACGCGACACAATAATAAAATATGTGTTTGACAAATACGGATACGATAAAGTAGCCATGATCTCAACAACAGTAACTTTTCGTGCCCGATCAGCATTTAGAGAAGTTGCAAAAGTTTTCGGAATCCCCGAAAGTGAGATTTCCAAATACAGCAAATTTATTCCGTGGACAAGCGCTAAAAACCTTGTAAACATCCGTGAAAAATTTCCAGAAACAAAATCACTGGACTTCGACAACGAGCCATGGAAATCGATTATAAAAGTAGCGGCAAAACTTTCAAGTTACCCCCGCCATCTAAGTATTCACCCATCCGGAATAATTATAACGGAGAAGCCCATTACGAATTATGTTGCCCTCGAGTACGCTAAGAATAAAGGACTCGGCTTGATAATTACACAACCGGATATGTATCCAATAGAAGATTTGGGATTGATAAAAATCGATTTATTGAGTCAACGTTCATTAGGTGTTCTAAAAGACACAATGAAAAAAATAAGCACCATTGACATTACAAATAATGATGTTCTGCAGCCGGGATTATAATTTTTATTAATTACACTAGAATCGAAACTATCACACTAAAAACTAATTTTGGAACACTACGTATTTGATTCATTTCTTCTAATAAAGAAAGCTTATGAAAATAATATCAGTCATTCAAAATTCGCAGTCTTTTTTATCATTAAATTCTTAAATTTGCGTTCGAATTAATAAAAAAAGTGAGCATAAATGGGCAGAATTTTTGAAACCAGGAAACATGTAATGTTCGCACGGTACGCGCGAATGTCAAAAGCTTTTAACCGAGTTAGGAAAGAAATAGAAATAGCAGTTAAAGCAGGCGGGATAGATCCGAAATCCAATTCAAAATTGAGGATTGCGGTTCAAAACGCTAAAAGCGTTAACATGCCTAAAGATAAAGTTGAAGCCGCAATTAAAAGAGCTTCTTCAAAAGATACAACCGGCTACCAGGAAATAGTTTATGAAGGATATGCACCGCACGGCGTAGCTATTATGGTTGAATGCGCAACAGATAATCCTACACGTTCGGTTGCAAACGTTCGGCACCATTTCCGAAAACACGAAGGTTCTTTAGGGAATTCCGGTTCAATTGCTTTTATGTTTGAGAAGAAAGCTTTATTCAAGGCATCAAAAGCAAATGTAACCGATCTTGAAAATTTGGAATTAGAATTGATTGATTTCGGGTTAGATGATTTTACTGCTGATGATGAATTTGTTTACATCTACACCCCATTCCAGGATTTCGGTTCGATGCAAAAAGCGCTTGAAGATAGAAACATGGATATTGCCGCAACGGAATTTCAGTTTATCCCTAATAATTATAAAGAAGTAACCGAAGAACAAAGAAAAGAAGTAAATGAATTAATAGAAGCTCTTGAAGATGACGACGATGTTCAATCTGTTTATCATAATATGCAATAACATTTTTAAGTTGGATAATAAAAGCCGTCTTATGACGGCTTTTTTTTTGTAAAATATTTACCCGCTACAATTATTTAATCATAGCATTTAATCTTTTTACAAATTGAATTGGAAGTCCCCAAGGATCGCGCATCATTAAAATAAAATCACCGCCGGGAGTTTTATTTATATCTTCAACTACTTCAGCGCCCGAAGCTAATAATTTATTTTTCACTGCTTCAATATCTTCGGTCATGAACGCTAAATGGATTGTCATGTGGCTAATACTGTCGAATGCAATTACAGTAAATTTTTTGTCCTGATATAATTCAAGCATCATATTTTTTTCTTCATCCGCAATAAACATTCCATAATTCGGTGCTTTGCCATCCCGGATAATAATCATTCCAAGATTATCTGCATACCATTTTGCTTTTGCACGTGAATCTGAAAGATTAAAAGCAATGTGTTCATAAAACAATCCTTCATGATTAAGCATAGTATTTACTCTCTGAACAAATTGAATCGGCAAACCCCAAGGATCCCTCATCATCATTACCTGATCGCCGGAATCTGTTTTTTTCAGTTCTTCAGCTAAACTTGCACCGGCTGTTAAAAGATTTTCCTTCATTGCAATTATATCACTGCAATGGAAAGCAACATGAATTGACATAAAGTGCCAATCGTTAAAATTTTGGAAAGGATAATCCGCATTCTTAAAAAATTCAAACATCATTTTGCCGTTTGGGTCGGAGACAAATGTTGTATAATTCGGTTCACCTCCCTGCCGGACAATAACAAATCCGAGATTATCTCTGTACCATTCGGCAGTTTTAAATGGATCAGACACATTAAAAGCAATATGTTCAAATTGAACAACATTTTTTGAATCACCTTTTTCGGTTTTCGAAATACCGAACAAAAAGGATTGTCCAAAAATTATAAGTACAAAAAGCCAAACGATATTTCGGAA
>CAZRMG010000492.1:0-2539 GCA_964601095.1 uncultured Melioribacteraceae bacterium
CGCGGTCAAAACCCGTTTGATGTCCCCACCAATTTGAATACTTAACCCAAAAACCGTTATGGTTATCTGTTAAGAGTTTAAAAGGCAACAATAAACTATTCGCGTTTTCTATTTCAGTCCAAACCTCATTATCAAAAGTTAGAATCCTTCCTTCATAATCGTTTATTTTAATTGATACTATAACCCGCTTATTTTTATCGCAAATAATATCCGTTATTAAGCTGTTTTGCTCAAATGCTGCAACTTTTTGTATTGATGAATCTAAAGATGTCCAAGAGTTATTATTAAAACTCATAATGTTCTGCCCGGACACCGCCCAGATTGCACCTGATGAGTCAATTGAAATTTCAATATCGGTATTAACATTAGTAATTGGTGAGTTTGATTGATCGAAGTAACGCCATTCCGGTGTTTGGGCACATATAATTTGAACGGAAAATATTAACGGCAACAAAATTTTTCTGAACATTTGCACTTCCCCCGAATTATCTATTAATCTATTCCTTATTCAGAAACAATATATTTGAATATCCACTAATGATAAAGCCCTTTCTAATTACTTAATTAACTTCTTCAATTTCTCAATTTCATCGCGTAAATTAGCGGCGCGTTCAAATTCCAAATCCTTCGCGGCATTCAGCATTTCTTCCGTCATTTGTTCCATTAAATCTTTACGCTGGTCGTTGGACATATATTTAATAACGGGCTCTGCAACTTTTAAGAATGCGGCGTCTTCTTTTTCGTAATCTTTTTTGCGTAGTTCCGCAATAGATGTTGACGAAAGAATTTCTTCCATACTTTTATAAATTGTTTCGGGTTTAATACCGTGTTCTTCGTTATACTGAATTTGGATTTTTCGCCGGCGGTTTGTTTCTTCAATAACTTTACGCATTGATTCCGTAATTTTATCACCGTACATAATTACTTTTCCGTTGGAATTGCGCGCGGTTCTTCCCGCGGTTTGCATCAACGATCTTTCACTTCTTAAAAATCCTTCTTTGTCGGCATCGATAATAGCGACGAGAGAAACTTCGGGCAAATCCAAACCTTCGCGCAAAAGATTAACTCCAACGAGCACATCAAAATCGCCGATGCGCAAATCACGTATAATTTCAACTCGCTCGAGCGCGTCAATATCGCTGTGTATGTATCTGACTTTTATTTTTAACTTGTCGAGATAATCCGATAAATCTTCCGCCATTTTTTTTGTAAGAGTTGTAACGAGAACTCGTTCTTTCTTTTCAACGCGGATTCGGATTTCACCAATTAGATCATCAATCTGTCCTTTAATCGGTCGGACTTCAATTTCGGGATCAAGTAATCCCGTGGGACGAATGATTTGTTCTACAAAAACGCCGTTGCTTTTTTCAAGTTCGTAATCGGACGGAGTTGCGCTGACATAAATAATTTGATTTGTGAGAGCATCGTATTCTTCAAATTTTAGCGGGCGGTTATCGAGCGCCGAGGGCAGCCGAAATCCGTATTCAACAAGAGTTTCTTTGCGTGAGCGGTCTCCGTTATACATTCCGCGAATCTGCGGAACCGTTACATGGGATTCATCTATAATTAATAAATAATCTTTCGGGAAATAATCGAACAAGCACGACGGGCGCGAGCCGGGCGGTCTTCCGTCCATGTGCCGTGAGTAATTTTCGATGCCGGAACAGTATCCGATTTCGCGCATCATCTCAACATCGAACTTTGTTCTTTGTTCAAGCCGCTGCGCTTCAACATATTTTTCCTGCGACCAAAAATATTTTAATCGTTCGCTCAATTCTTCTTCGATTGTTTGAATGCCGCGGTTCACCTGTTCTTTTGTTGTTACAAAATATTTGGCGGGGTAAATTGCTATTGATTCGATCTCTTTAATCACGTCGCCGGTTATCGAATCTATGATTTTAAGTTTTTCAATTTCATCGCCCCAAAATTCAATGCGCACAGCTTCTTCGTATTGATATGCCGGGATTACTTCAACCACATCACCGCGGGCGCGGAAAGTACCGCGGGAAAAATCTGCGTCGTTACGCACGTAATAAATATCAATTAAATTTCGTAAAAGTTTTTTCCGCTCAATCGTTTGACCTTTTTTCAAAAATAAAATCTGCCGTGCGTATTCATCCGGCGCACCGATTCCATAAATACAAGAAACGCTTGCGATTATTATCACGTCGCTTCTTCCTTCTATAAGAGCAGTTGTTGCTTTTAAGCGCAGACGGTCAATCTCTTCATTCACCGAAAAATCTTTTTCAATAAAAAGATCGCGCTTTACAACATAAGCTTCGGGCTGGTAGTAATCGTAATAACTTATAAAAAATTCAACTGCGTTATTTGGAAAGAACGACTTGAATTCCGAATAAAGCTGCGCCGCTAAAGTTTTGTTGTGGGATATTATAAGTGTTGGGCGGTTATACTCTTTAATAACGTGGGACATTGTATAAGTTTTACCGCTGCCAGTTACGCCAAGTAAAACCTGGTGTTTGTCGCCGCGCTTTAATCCATCCATCAATTCTTTAATTGCTCTCGGCTGATCGCCCGACGG
>CAZRMG010000493.1:0-2535 GCA_964601095.1 uncultured Melioribacteraceae bacterium
AGCGCATATTCGCTGGAACAAAATTATCCCAATCCTTTTAACCCGAGCACAATGATAAGTTATAATCTTCCGAAATCCGGCAATGTTCAAATAAAAATATTCGACGCACTTGGAAGGGAAATCCGTTCATTAATTAATGAAGATAAGAATGCGGGCAAGTATAATATCGCCTGTGATGCGCGGGATAATTCCGGCAGCAAAGTTTCAAGCGGAGTTTATTTCTATACAATTAATTCCGGTGATTTTGTTCAGACAAAGAAAATGATTTTGATGAAGTAATCATCAAAGTAGGGAACACTTAAATTGCGTTCCCTTTAATAAATAACATAATCAATCACCTAACCCAAAAAGGGTATGGAGAAATAAATAAATGAAAAAATTATTATTAGTTGTTGCTGTTGTTTTATTTGCAAGCAGTTTCTCATTTGCACAGGAAGAAGGCAGTGGAAGCATTCAGAATTTCACAATTAAGAACAATACAGGTTTTGTTATTAATAACTTGTATGTCGCTTTTGTTAGTGAAGAAGAATGGGGCGATGATTTGTTAGGTGTTGACGCTCTTGACAACGGCGAAGAAATTGAAGTTAGTTTCGAAGGATACAGCGAAGATCAATGCTCTTTCGATGTTTTAATTAGCGACCAGGAAGGCAACGAATTTGTTTTGGAAGATGTTAACCTTTGTGAAATTCATGAATTGGAATTTACAAGCAGCAACAAAAAATGATTTTTGCGAAAATATATAAAAGAAAAGGACTGCATTTTTGCAGTCCTTTTTTGTTTTAAAGAAGGGAAATCTTATAAAGAAAATTATCAAGCTGAGAATTTTTATTTAATGAACATTTTCTGCAATTCTCTAGCTTTTCTATTTTTGAATGCGCCCTTATGATAAGCGTACCCGGCTATTAATGGCATTGCAAGTGTAGCTTCGGAATAAACCATTTGTTCGTATGTAGTTTCGACTTTGCCCCATGAACTTGCTTCTTTTAAAGTTGATGAAGAAAGCGCGCCGTCACGTACGTCGGCAACGGTAATTTGAACTGCGTATTTATGCATTGGAGCTTCATCGGCAAGAATTTCAGCGGCTACTACAATATCTTGAGTAAAGTTTTTAGGAACGCCGCCGCCGATCATGAATATACCTGTTTCGTTTACTTTTAATTTTATTTGGGTTAATTCATAAAAATCTTTCCCGGAATCGAATGAAACATGTTTGTCGGGATTTTTATGCTGATGCATTACGATGCCAAATCCGGCAGAACAATCTGAGAAAGCCGGAACGAAAATAGGAACATTCTTTTTATATGCTGCGTAAATTACGCTGTCTTCAACTTTTGGTCCGCCGTTTTCATCAAGATATTTACCGAAATGCCATAACAATTCTCTTGACGAATATGCGCGAGGTTCAAGTGAATCGAAAATTGCTGCAGTTGTGTCGTCGCAAATTCGCAATTCGTCTTCGTCTATAAATGTATCGTAAATTCTATCAATATGAAGTTCTCGCATTTCATTATCGTCAACGAATGGAGAACCTATATAATGTTTGAATCCGAGCGCTTCGAAGAAATCCTGGTCAACCATTAACGCGCCCGTAGAAACTATAGCATCAACCATGTTGTTGTTCACCAAATCGAAAACTACGCGTTTCAATCCTGCGCTGAATATACTGCCAGCCAATGTTAAAATAACTGCGCTGTTTTCGTCTTTAACCATCATTTCAAAAATTTTAGAAGCGCGGTTCAAATCGCGGGCGGTGAAAGCCATACTTTCCATCGAATCGACAAGTTTTACAACATTGTGCTCTTTTATGTCAATATGCTTGATTATGTCTTTTAGATAATCTTTTTTTGTTGCCATTGCATTTCCTTTCCTATTTTATTTTCGGATGCAAATATAAATTAATATTCTTGAAAAAAGAATGAGTTATGAATGCTGAATTTACATTGCTGAAAGTAGAATGTTCTTTTATTCAGGCGTTGATTCTTAATTCATAAATCAACATTCTGCATTCGTTTAAAAGAACCATTTTGCAATTTTTAGTATTCCCTGTTTCCAGGGCACACGGTGGCTAATTCCCGATTGATCTTTGAACGAATTAAGATTTTCGAGATACCATTTGTAATTTCTAATAAGTGCGTCTTTATTTGAATATTTTGGAGTGAATCCCAAAACTCTTTCAGCTTTTTCTATTGAAACAAATGAATCTTTAGAAGCAGTTTCATATACCCATTTATAAAGCGGTGAAAGTTTTAATGCTTCCAATATTTTGAGTATTAAAATTATTGAAGCTGCAGGCAAGCCGATTATTTTTTTCCCGAAACCAGCAAAATCAAGAACGGCTTGATAATCCTCTTTCATTGTTGTGAATTCTTTGGCGCCGATATTAAATGTATCATTTACAATTTCCTTTGGCAGAGTACAGCATTTATAAATTGCTTCGCACAAATCTTCAACATCCAAAAGTTGATACCGGTTTTTTCCGCTGCCGATCATTGGAAAATTTTTACCGTCTTTAGCCCAATCATAAAAAAGAGCGAA
>CAZRMG010000494.1:0-1967 GCA_964601095.1 uncultured Melioribacteraceae bacterium
CCTGCCCTTGCATACGCAATTCAAAAATGTAATATTGATGAAGTATATTCAATTGGCGGTGCACAGGCAATAGCAATGATGGCTTACGGAGCCAAAGAAGTGAAAAAGGTTGATAAAATATTTGGACCGGGAAATCAATATGTCACAGCGGCAAAAACAATTGTAAGCGCGAACCCCGATGGATGCGCGATTGATATGCCCGCCGGACCAAGCGAAGTTTTGATAATAGCTGACGGCTCTGCTGATCCGGCATTCGTTGCAGCGGATTTACTTTCGCAAGCTGAGCACGGCGCGGATTCGCAAGTAATTCTTTTATCGACTAGTAAAAAATTAATTGATGAAGTATCGACTGAAATAAATTTGCAATTAAAATTATTACCGCGTAAGAATATTGCGGAAAAATGTTTAAGAAACTCTTTAGCAGTCTTAGTACCGAATTTGAAAGCTGCTATGGATGTAAGTAATAACTACGCTCCTGAACACTTGATAATAAATATTAAAAATCCGGAAAAAGTATTGAATAATATTATTAATGCAGGCTCCGTATTTGTAGGAAATTATTCGCCGGAAAGTGTGGGTGATTACGCATCCGGTACAAATCACTCGCTACCAACTTACGGGTACGCTAAATCATTTAGCGGTGTAAGCGTTGATGCGTTTATGAAAGGGATTACTTTCCAATCTCTTACAAAAGAAGGATTGAAAAAAATATCCGGTGCGGTTATTAATCTTGCCGAAACAGAAAAATTACAAGCTCATGCTAATGCAGTTAAAATAAGGTTATCAAAATGAACATTGAAAGATTAATCCGTCAAAACATATTAAAACTAAAACCCTACACAGCCGCACGGCATTCTCATCATGATGGGATTCTGCTTGACGCAAATGAAAATAGTTTCGGCAGTGTTATAACGGAAAATATTCCGTCATCAATTAACAGGTATCCCGATCCGTATCAAAAGCAATTACGCGAAGGAATTAATAAAATATATAACATCCCTGTAGAAAATTTATTTTTCGGTGTCGGTTCGGATGAAATTATTGATCTTGTAATTAGAATATTCTGCCGTCCCGGCATCGACAATGTGATTATTACTGAACCAACTTACGGCATGTACAAAGTTGCGTGCGATATAAATGATGTCGCAGTCAAAAACGTTCCGCTGACAAACGAATTCGATATTAATTTGTTTGAAATAAAAAAAGCAGCTGATATAAATACTAAAATTATTTTTCTGTGTTCACCGAATAATCCAACTGCCAATTTGTTGAACAAAGATGCGGTGCTAAATTTAATTGATACTTTAGATGTTATTGTTGTAGTCGACGAAGCTTACATCGACTTTGCGAAAGATGAAGGATTTCTAAAAGAAGTACTCAATTACCCGAATTTAATTGTGATGCGCACATTTTCTAAAGCATGGGGACTCGCTGGTGTCCGCTGCGGTTACTGCGCCGCATCCAAAGAAATAATAGATATTTTATTCCGTGTTAAAGCGCCGTACAATATTGGTAAACTTACATCCGATGCAATTTGTGAAGCAATGAAAAACATTAATAAACGCGATGAATATATTAACTTGATTTTAAACCAAAGAAAAAGAATTGATGACGAACTACGCGCAAATAAAAAAATATTGAGTGTTCTTCCTTCTGATGCTAATTTTATTTCGTTCAAAGTAGAGGAACCGTTAAAGGTTTTTAAATATCTTGAAAAGAACGGAATAATAATTCGCGATAGAAGCTCACAACACAATTTCGCAGGATACTTGCGCGTTACTATCGGCACAAAAGAAGAAAATGATTTGTTCATACAAAAATTAAACGAAGTATTATGAAAAAAATATTTATTGATTCTGCTTTCTTTGATTTGAAAAGCCGGAAGTCGGAGGGATTAATTTCGGCTTTGAAAATACTGACATCAAACTCATTCTCAATTTATTCCGGAAATGTTGGAAATATTGATC
>CAZRMG010000494.1:1977-2516 GCA_964601095.1 uncultured Melioribacteraceae bacterium
CTCCACTGGATTTTGCAGTTGATCTTCTTGAAATTTCTAAAAAATATTTTATCTCTTGAGGGAATAAAGTTGAATGAGTCAAAGAATGATCCTTCCAATTATGAAATAGCAATTTTGGAAAGGGGTAAGCAAGGAAATGGAAAATTTATAGTTGGAAGTAAAGACATAAAGAATATTTTAAATGCTGTTAAATCCATTATTAAAGAAAACCGCTCGGCTGTTATTAAAAGAAAAACTAAAGAAACAGACATAGAAATTAATCTTGAACTTGACGGTGAAGGAAAAAGTAAAATTCAAACCGGCATCGGATTTTTTAACCACATGCTTGAGCAAATCGCCAGGCACGCAAACATAAATCTTAATATAAAAGTAAAGGGTGATCTTGAAATAGATGAACATCATACAATTGAGGACACGGGAATTGCGCTCGGCGAGGCGATTAATAAAGCTCTCGGCAGCAAAAAAGGAATTAAACGTTACGGCTATTTTATACCGATGGATGAAGCCGTTGCCGTCTGCGCAATCGATTTGAGCGGAAG
>CAZRMG010000495.1:0-315 GCA_964601095.1 uncultured Melioribacteraceae bacterium
AAATCCACAAAGAGAAAAAGAGGATTGAGATCTCCGTCCTATGTTTCCGATGCGGATTCGAAGCGGGTTAGTAAAATGATTCAATAATGGAGAACAATAATGCCTAGATCAGTAAATCATGCTGCGTCGAAAAGTAGACGCAAAAAAATCATGAAAATGGCGAAGGGCTACTGGGGTGCCCGGAGCAAGGTTTATACCGTTGCTAAAACCCACGTGGAAAAAGGTCTTGTTCATGCTTACAGAGACCGCAAACTTAAAAAGAGAGAATACCGCTCGCTTTGGATTGTTAGAATAAATGCAGCAGCTCGAGCAAAC
>CAZRMG010000495.1:325-2505 GCA_964601095.1 uncultured Melioribacteraceae bacterium
TCTCGTTTAATTAATTTACTCGAGAAAAAGGGAATCGACATCAACAGAAAATTACTTGCTTCAATGGCTGTAGAAAATCCGCAAGCTTTTGCTGATGTTGTAAAATTCGTAATGAACTAATATTTATCCCTCTCGAAATTATTTCAAAAGGTTTCGGGAGGGAATTTTTTTAAACTTGCCTGCCTACAGGCGGGCTATCGGGAATTAAAATGTTAGAAAGAATTACAGAAACCCGAACCTCATTTGACAATGATCTCACAAAAGTTACCGACCTAAAGTCGCTCGAAGAATTACGCATCAAATTTTTAAGCAGAAAAGGAATCGTCTCGATTCTGTTCGAGGATTTTAAAAACGTTTCGCGTGAAGAAAAGAAAAGTGTTGGTCAGGCTTTAAATCAATTAAAAATTCATACTCAGTCAGGATTCGATTATTTAAAAGAAAAATTGGAATCTAAAATCGAGAATCTTAGAGATGAAATTGATCTCACATTGCCGGGAAGAGTTAAAACGCTTGGAAGTAAACATATTATTATTCAAACTCTCGACGAGATGAAATCAATTTTTAAAGGATTGGGTTTTTCAATTTATGAAGGTCCTGAACTCGAATCGGATTATTACAATTTCGGCGCGTTGAATTTCCCGGACGACCATCCAGCACGCGATATGCAGGATACGTTTTTTGTGAATCCAAATTTCTTGCTTCGCACACATACATCGCCCGTCCAAGTTAGATTAATGGAAGAAAAGAAGCCGCCGATAAGAGCAATCATGGGTGGAAAAGTTTACCGCAACGAAGCTATCAGTGCAAAAAGTTATTGTCTCTTTCATCAGCTCGAGGGTTTGTGTATTGATGAAGATATTACATTTGCCGAATTGAAAGGAACATTGGTGGAATTTATAAAACAATTTTTCGGCAGTGATGTTGTCTATCGTTTCCGAGCAAGCTTTTTCCCGTTCACCGAACCAAGCGCAGAGATGGATGTATGGTGGCAGCCCAAAGGCAAAGAAGGAAGATGGCTCGAAGTCCTTGGTTGCGGCATGGTTGATCCCAATGTTTTAAAAAATGTAGGCATCGATCCGGAAAAATATACAGGCTACGCTTTCGGTATGGGTATAGAAAGAACATGCATGCGCAAATATGGAATTGACGATATTCGTCTTTTATTCGATAGTGATATTCGTTTCTTAAAACAATTTTAAAATTTTGAAAAGTCCAGGGTGATGAAGTGAAAATTTCTCTCAATTGGTTAAATGATTACATTAACTTAAGCGGTATTTCCGTTGACGATATTTGCGATAAATTAAGTTTTGCCGGATTGGAAATTGAAGAAGTTATAGATCAGGGTAAACAGTTTGAAAATTTTGTAGTCGGTTTTGTTAAGGAAAGAAAAAAACATCCGAACGCTGATAAGCTTTCTGTATGTATAGTTTCAGACGGTACTCAAGATTTCAATGTAGTTTGCGGCGCACCGAATGTTGATGCCGGTCAAAAAATTCCTTTCGCAAAGGTTGGTGCAGTAATTCCAACAAACGGAATGAAATTGGAAAAGGCGAAAATCCGCGGCGAAGTTTCCTTCGGTATGATTTGTTCCGAACGTGAACTCGGCATAAGTGATAACCACGAAGGAATTATGGTTCTCGATTCTTCTGCTAAAGAAGGAACTCCACTTGCAGAATTTTTAGGAATGAACGATGTCGTTTTGGATGTTGCAATTACACCGAACAGGGCAGATGCATTAAGCCATATTGGAATTGCGCGCGATCTTTCCGCCATTTACAATATACCTTTGAAATATCCGGAGATTGTATTAAAAGAATCAACAAAAAAATCGAGTGACGCTGCAACGATAGAAATTTTAGATGAAGTTAATTGCCCTCGTTACGTTGGCAAAGTAATAATGAATGTAGAGATTAAAGAATCACCCGAATGGATGAAACGAAGATTAAAAAGTGTCGGGCTCCGTCCAATCAGCAATGTTGTGGATGTATCAAATTATGTTTTGTACGAAATCGGTCAACCGCTTCACACGTTTGATCTTGATAATGTTGCAGATAAAAAAATAATTGTGAGACAAGCGAACGATAAAGAAAAATTTGTTACGCTCGATTCGAAAGAAAGAATTTTATCTTCATCTGATTTGATGATTTGCGACGGTAAAAAACCCGTAGCAATTGCGGGAG
>CAZRMG010000496.1:0-2502 GCA_964601095.1 uncultured Melioribacteraceae bacterium
TATAATATTTCGAAACAGTACAAATAGTTTGAGAAGATTAATTAACGATCTTTCATTCAATCTAAATTACTTTATCGAAGATAATTTGCGGCTGTACGTATCTTCAGTTTGGCAATATTCCCATCTCAAAGATGTTAATGATTATAAGCAAAAGACTAACTATAAAACTATTTCGCTTGGTTTTACTTATTATTTCGATAGGGGCTTCATAATTAAATAAATGAAATCTGGAGGCGCGGTAAACGCGTCTCTTTTTATATAGAAATTCTGCAATCTGCATTCATAAATCTAAAATCTCCTTCGTATATTCATATCAAAATAAAAACATAACTATGAAACTACTACCAAAATCTGCACATGCCTATGATGAATACTGGCAGTCAATCCGTTCGTACAATACCTGGTTTGTAAAATTAAGATGGTTTGCCGCTGTAGCACTTTTAATGTATTGGTTTGTTATCGAATATGTTTTTGGTTTTAAGCTTTTGTCAATACAATCTTCGATTATGATTTTGAACTCAATTTTAATATTAGCATATAATTATTTGTTCTATAAAAACCTTAAAAGCGAAAACAACAAATCAAACAAGAACCAGCTCGAATTTTCGCTGTTCCAAATATTGATGGATTTGTTGTGTTTAAGTTTTGTTGTTTATGTCTCGGGCGGATTGGAATCGCCGATATTTTTGTTTTACATTTTTCACATGATAATCGGGAGCTTAATTTTACCGGCATTTATAATGTATTCAATAGCCGGAGTTTTAATTATAGTATTTTCTTTGTTCAGTATATTTGAACATTATGAAGTAATCCCGCATTACGCTATTAACGGACTGCTTCCGTTTCCGCTTTATAATAATTTCGTTTATATAATTGGAGTGTTGATCATATTCGCATCAGTTGTAACTATAACCGTTATGTTAACAAGTAAAATATCATCGGAATTATACAGTATGGAAAAGCATCTTAAAAAAGCACTCGATGAATTGAACGAAGCCGAGAAATCCAAACAGAAATATGTTATGGCGGTTGTGCATGAATTAAAATCACCGATTGTAGCATCAATGTCGCAAATGGAATTGGTGCTCGGAAATTTTGTCGGAGAAATCAATGAAAATGTACGGAGTAAAATTCAAACTGCAAAAGAGAGATCTACAGGCGCAATTGAAATGATAAACAACATTTTGCATATCTCTAAATTCAAATTGTTCAACGATATTAAGAAGGAAGAGATATTATTAGCTCCGATTATTTCATCGCGTATAAATATTCTTTCAAGCATTGCCGAAAAAAATAGTATCTCAATAAAATTTATAAATGAAGAAAATGAAAATTTGAAAATCTATTCAGATAGTGTTTTACTCGATCTTGTGTTCTCTAATTTAATTGGGAATGCGGTAAAATATACACCGGAAAATGGAACTGTTCTTATAAAAATTAAAGATGATAGTAATTCCAGAATAGTTGAAATTATTGATAACGGAATCGGAATCCCAAAAGATGAACAACAAAAAATATTTGATGATTATTACAGGGCGTCAAATTCCAACAAGAAAGAAGGCGCTGGTGTTGGTCTTTCAGTAGTTAAACAAGTTATTGAAAATCATAATGGCAAGATCGAATTAAAAAGTCCTTCAAGATTAGGAAATAATGAGAGACCGGGTACTGAATTTAAAGTCTATCTTCCTCTAAAATAGATTTACTTTTTTAAAAGTGTTTTTTATTTTGTTAATGGAAACATCAAAAGAGTTCATTAAATAATGTAGATAAATTCTATGCTTACTCTCGTTCCGGAATGGGCAAGTCATTACGGCGAGTTTTGGCGGGCAATACGTACGCGAAATTTATGGTTTATCCGCTTAAGATACGCGGCTGTAATTATTCTGCTGGGCTTTCTTTTGTCCGGTCAGTATATTTTTCATTTCGATCTATCAAGTACGCAAATTCAATCAATAATTATAATCTCAGCGGCAATTCTCGTTTATAATCTTTTTATATACAAACTTAGGCAAGCAGCAGGTTGTGATCCTAAAAAATTTAACTGTCTTCACATTTCTTTAATACAAATGGTTTGTGATTTAACAGCCCTAATGATACTTGTTTACTATACAGGCGGAATAAATTCACCATTGTATATGCTTTTTATTTTTCAAATGATAATCGGCAGTTTAATTCTGCCAGGAGCAGTTGTTTATTTTATAGCAGGAATTGTAGTAGCAGCGTTTTCAGTATTGATTTTATTGGTTAGAAGCAGTGTATTAAACAATCATTTAATTACAGGAATATTTATTGGAGATAGTATTCATACTTTATCGCACGATGTAATATTTATTCTGGTCTTTGCGTTTATGCTTTTCTGCTCGGTTTACATTGCCAATAAAATTGCACACCAACTTTACAAAATGGAATTTCATTTAAGAGAATCGCTTGAAAAGTTGAATGAATCCGAAATAGCAAAACAAAAATACACAATCGGGATTGTGCACGAGATTAAAACGCCGA
>CAZRMG010000497.1:0-2498 GCA_964601095.1 uncultured Melioribacteraceae bacterium
TTTCACGCGGTATTAATTTCAGCTCGATACTTATTGTTATTGCATCGTACTTTGTTGTTTCTTTATTAGGATTTGAAAATGCATGGGGAATTTGGGCCTCGATTGTTACAGGTTTGGTTACCGGTATTGTTATTGGTAAAGCAACCGAATACTATACTTCGCAATCTTATAAACCGACACAAAAAATTGCTCAAAGCGCTGAAACCGGTCCGGCCACTGTTATTATTTCAGGCCTTGGCGTTGGTATGATGTCGACTGCAATCCCGGTTCTTGCTGTTGCAGCAGGCATTATTTTAGCATTCTTATTTGCAACCGGTTTTGATTTAGCTAATATCAACATGGGCTTATACGGAATTGGTATTGCTGCTGTTGGTATGCTTTCAACTCTTGGTATTACTTTGGCAACCGATGCTTACGGACCTATTGCTGATAACGCGGGCGGTAACGCAGAAATGAGCGGACTCGGCAAAGATGTTCGTAAAAAAACAGATGCTCTCGATTCTCTTGGAAATACAACTGCGGCAACGGGCAAAGGATTTGCTATCGGCTCGGCGGCTTTAACTGCTCTTGCTTTACTTGCTTCTTATGTTGAAGAAATTAAAATAGCTTTGATTAGAGCTGGTGAAACAACTCTCGATCTCGGTAATAGTGTTATTGTTGATATTCAGAGAGCTTCTTTAATGGATTTGATGAACTTCTATCAAGTAAACTTGATGAATCCAAAAGTATTGGTTGGTATATTCATTGGCTCGATGATGGCTTTCATGTTCTGCGGTTTAACAATGAACGCCGTAGGACGCGCAGCCGGTAAAATGGTTGACGAAGTTAGAAGACAATTCAAAGAAATACCCGGCATTCTTGAAGGCAAAACCGAACCGGATTATGCAAGCTGCGTTGCTATTTCTACAAAAGGCGCACAAGCTGAAATGATTCTTCCTTCAATGCTCGCTATTCTTGCACCAATTGTTACTGGTATGATTTTCGGTGTCGCAGGAGTTATGGGATTATTAACAGGCGGACTCGGCGCAGGATTCGTTCTCGCAGTATTTATGGCTAATTCCGGAGGTGCTTGGGATAACGCTAAAAAATGGATTGAAGAAGGCAACATGGGCGGTAAAGGTTCAACAGCTCATAAAGCTGCTGTCATCGGCGATACTGTCGGCGATCCTTTCAAAGATACTTCGGGTCCAAGCTTAAACATCCTTATCAAATTGATGAGCATGGTTGCTATCGTTATGGCTGGCGTTACAGTTGCTTTCCATCTTATGTAATATAGATTTTAGTATTGAGTAATTAGTATTTAGATTTTATGATTATGATAAGAGGATTTTCCGAAAGGGGAATCCTCTTCGTATTTTAAAATGTAATAATTCTTATTACATTAAATCCGGAATTAGATTTTATGTTTTGTGGAAGACGAATTTTGTATTAGACTAATAAAAATATTAGAGATAGTTGAAATGAAAAGGGAGACCTTTACAAGGTACAAGTTCAATTTGCTTTTAGTTGGGTTGATGTTCTTTTTAACATCGTGTATTTATTATGCAAAAGCACCCCGCATTAAAAATGTTTTTGTAAGTAAGGAAATCTCTTCGTACAAAATTGAAAGCATTGCCGTACTTCCTATAATCCCGGATGATTCCTCAAAGATAGGCGCTTATTTCTCCACTAATTATCTTTACAACATTATTTATGATGATTATCCGGCAATTGAAATTGCAAATCTTGACTGGATACGAAAGTTCGATAATTCTATTGTTGACAAAGAGATTCAAAACTTAAAAACCATAAAACGTTTTAATTTGAATGCCTTTGAAGACTCCGACCTCGGCAGAAATATAATTTCAGAAGAATACGATGCGATTTTGATTGGCAATATTGACAGCGTAAAATTTTCCGAAGGGATGGTATTCGGCACTGATGCCATACTCCGTGCATGGATTACATCCTGCTCATTTAGATATTTTTTAATTTCGATAACCGATGGAAGAGTATTGTGGGCTGCTACATGCGAATCCGAATCTTATAATTATATAAGTAATTATTTTTTAAAGGAGTATCCTTCGGTTGATCAAGCTATTTCAATTGGTTTTGATGAAATGGTTAAGATTTTTCCGAAAGAAATATTTTTCGAAGTTGAAGAAAAGGATGATGAATAAATAAAATGTTTTTAAGATGAATTTTCTATGAATGAAATAATAAAAGAAATTTAGCGGTACTTATTCTTTGATTTCTTCTTTTTATCTGTTCCAATCAATGGTTGTGTGTATTTTTTATATAATTCAAACAAGAATTCAAGACGGCTTAATTCTGTAGTGAATTTTTCTTTTCTGTAGCATGCATCAACAGCATCGTCAATGGCTTTATGGGCGTCGGTTAAATCTTTTGGCATTGCAACCGGGTCGTATAAATCGGCTAAAGTTGAACCCTTCTCAAAGTATTTTTCCCGAACGGCGAGCATATGTTTTACAGTTGTTTCTACCTTTTCCTTTTGCTTA
>CAZRMG010000498.1:0-2493 GCA_964601095.1 uncultured Melioribacteraceae bacterium
TATTTGCCCAAAAACTTATTCGCTCTGTTGATAGCGTTTTCTCTTATGTTGTAGTAATAAAAAGGATAATCGAAGCTGTGGAATACTCCTCTGCGAAAAACCAAATTTCCTGGTGCCCATTTATTTACATCAACAGTACTACAAATAATCACGCCTTTAGCTTTATCAACCTGAGCATCGGCAAAATTCATTACAGGTGTAGGTATTCCTGCTGCTACAGATCCATCACTATTTAAAAGAATAGAACCCAAATTTTTGTCGGCGGTTGCCAAGGTTTCTTCTTTGGTCCATGTAATGGGATTTATAGAAATAGAATTCGGCAATACAATGCTGTTGGTTCCTGCAACAACTTCAGGGGCTTCGGTATTAAACGATATTATAACCCCCGTATCATCAGAACCATCTGCAAATTTTAAATGCGGATTCTTAACAAGGAACTCATTTGTGATTGAATAACCGATAACATAAGCAGCAATCATTCTGCTATATACATCAGGATTTTCTTTCATATATTCAGCCAATAAAAATCTCATTACAGCCGATCCTTGGGAATGACCTGCTAATATAAACGGACGTCCATTATTGTAATGCTTGATATAATAGTCAAAAGCTGCAAATACATCCAACTTAGGTATTCCTCCTACTAATTTTTCTTGTTCTTCAATGCTCAAACTTAAGGCATACGCAGCATCGTCTTGTCTGTAATATGGCGCATAAATATTCCCAACAGTTTCGAAAGCGGTAGCCTGCCTTGCATATGCTAGTTTAGAATATTTCAACATTAGGGGATTATCTATTTCGCAAATGTTTGGCTCGGCAGGATCTACTTTTTGCCACGAAGTTGGGTAAAGATAAAACACATCCACAGTTTTAATTGCTGCTGGCAAAGATAACCAGTGTGCAGATTTTGAATAATCAGTAGCAACCGGTTCGTTTTTTACATCAACGGCTGATACCGGATCATCCGAACATGCGGTAAAAGTTTGACTTATTAAAAGTGCTACCAGTACAATTATTGATTTTTTTGATTTCATTTTTTCACTCACATAAGTATTGATAAATCTGTCCATCATAAGTTTTCATTTAGTAAAATTCTAAATGTTGCTGTTAAAACAATAATGAGTCTTCAGCCATTTTCGTTACTACTTCGCCTTCAAAATTATACAGTCTTACATAGGTCTGAGAAGAACCATCATCATTCTGCGGTGTAATAACCACAAAATTCATTGTTGTTTTGTTCGGATTATGGTCAATCCATGTGCCGGAATTTGCATAGATCGATTTTTGACCATTATAGTTTTCAGAAGCAATGATTTTTGGTTCATGTGTATGTCCAAAGATGACTATTCTTTTATTTGAACCCGGATTCAAAAAGTATTGAATCCTTGCCTGATCATCCGATTCACTTGACTTTGCGGAATTTGCAATTGCCTGAGCAGTAGGAATATTGACTGCCACATGATTAAGTATTTGTCTTTGATTCCATGAATCTTGAATTCCCTTATAAAGATTAACATCTATCAATCCGCCTGTTGTTATTTGATAAGGAAGTAGATCATTTACAGAATATGTTCCGGTGAATCCATCAACATTTGTTACAATAATATTTTCATCAAATTTATTTTCAATCGTAAGATATTTTATTGCCCATTCCCAAATTTTCCAATATGTAAAAAGTAAGTTTTGACTTCCATTGCCGGAAGTATTTTGAGTAACAACTTGCATTGTATCACCGGCTGGGGGAGATTTTTGTACCACATGGAGTGCACCTATTCTTGTGAAAAAGTATCCCGGAGGCATTATTGTGCCAGGCGCAATATCTTGGTTTGAAATCGGGTCAGGTGCACAGAAAAAATTGTAACGGTGTCCATGTTCAATTGCCAATACCGGCATACCCGATGGCGAGTATGTACCCAAGCCCTGCTCATTGTCGCGCTCCTGATTTATTCCTGGAAGAATAAGGTTTACATTTTCGGCAGTTATTGTTAAATCATGATTTCCTGGTACATAAGTAACTAAGATTTTCCCATCTTGTATTATGCTGTTAAAAGCATCAATTACTCCTTTATTAGCTATTGCGATACGCTTAACAAAATCACTCTGATCTTTACCTTCATAAGTATTTATAGTAGCCGGGACAAACCATTCATCAAGTAAATCACCTGCTATAACGAGTTCTTTTACATTTTTTGATGATCTAATCTTTTCAAGAAAAATCTCGAGTGGTTTAAGATTTTTGTTAATTTCTGAATAGACAAGATCGGCGCCAAGATGAATATCGCTGATAACAACAATCATATTTCTTTTGCTACTTCCGTTTGCGAACGGGTCTAAACCAGAATCCGTTGGACTAACCGGATCGGAATTGTTGCATGATAAAAGTAAACTTGAAATCAATACAATTATAATAGGGAATAAACTTTTCATCGATAATGTTCCTTAAAATTTGGATAATTGCTAAAGCTGTTAGAATTAATGTTACAAACACAGACA
>CAZRMG010000499.1:0-1212 GCA_964601095.1 uncultured Melioribacteraceae bacterium
ACATTTCCCGCCAATATTGCCAATCGTGACCTGTGTTTTTCCTGATATCCAGCCGGTGATTTATCTTCTTCGTCTGGAGCAGATCGCTCATACTTAAATTTTCATACAAAGAACCATCTTGTTCGCCTATGCCGATCACAATATTCATTTCTTTAATTTTATCGAGGTAGTTATTATCGTTTAGATTCGGCATATACGCAAAAGGATTATTGAAGTAACTGTCCTCACCCTCATAACCGAAAATGAAACGCGATACGTCAAAAAAACTGCTCATTGTTAGTAATCCCGAAACAAGCTCGGGGTATTTAAATGCAAGATTCAAAGCGTGGTATCCGCCGAAACTTATACCTGCAAGTATTACTTTTTCTCTTTGAGTTTCATGCTTAGCAAACTCTATAACATCCTTTATTACTGATCCCTCGTAAGCAAGATGATTTTCAATTCTTTTGGAAGGTTCTGCATCGTAGTTGTACCAGCTTTCGCCGTCAATACTATCCGGACAGTAAATTTTAATTTTTCTTTCTTCAAGAAATTCTTCGGCGGAATTAATTATGCCGAAATCTTTTGCATCAAAGTATCTTCCCTTTTCCGTTGGAAATAAAACTACCGGAATTCCCGCAGAACCGAATACAAGCATCTCCAAATCGCGGCTTAAATGCTGCGAATACCATTTGTGATAATTTTCTACCATCGCACCTCATAAATGGAAAATCATGTTTCAAGATAAAAAATATTCTTTTGATAACAATTGCTTAATGGTTTGTTAACAATTACTTAAGATTAGCATTAGTAATTTTAGCGCGGAGAATTATATAGATATGCGTAATATTAATACAGTACTATCGGATTTGAATCTTACTTCTGCCATTGTAGAAACTAATACCAGCATGCAAAAATTATTGAAATTATTCGAGGAGAAGCAGCTGCCCGCTGTTATTGTTACTCAAAATGAACAATATAAATGTGTAATAACAAAAACTCGCTGTCACGAATTAATGTCGAAACAGTTTATGTTCGAGCTTTTCCGCAAACGGACAATTTCATCTTTCCTTGAAATTTACGACGAAACACACACACTTATACTTAACGGCAATACGCCGCTGGCAAATGCAGCAAATATGGCTTTAAATAGAGACATCAAATACAGGTACGATCCTATTGTTGTAAAAATAGAAGATAATCATTATAAGATTTTAGATTTATTCGAATTGT
>CAZRMG010000499.1:1222-2492 GCA_964601095.1 uncultured Melioribacteraceae bacterium
TTAATTGCTCAAACAGAACAACACCTGTTAACACTTTCTTTTTTAAAGGAAGTAAATGAATTCAAAAAAGATGTAATAGGTATTGCCGCGCACGATATGAAAAATCCTTTAAATGCAATTATTGGGTCGGCAAATATTATTAAAGATGTTGCATGCGATAGTGAAGTAGTTATAGAGTACATTCAAATTATATATGATTCGGCAAAGCAGTTGAATATCTTGATAAGCGACTTGTTGAATTCGGCATTACACGATTTAACCGAAATTTCACTTGATAACACGGAATTCGATCTTTTGGAGATGCTGAGGACAATTCACCAATCATTTATGCCTGCTGCACAAAACAAATCTCAAAATCTTCATTTCGAAAATCATAACGGCGCAACTCACATTATAAATGCCGATAAAAATAAATTAAGAGAAGCGTTTGAAAATTTGGTTTCAAATGCCATTAAGTATTCCGAAAAGAATAAAGACATTTATATAAGGTTAAAACCCGACAACAATAATTTCATTATAGAAATAGAAGACAACGGACTTGGTTTCAGTAAAGAGGATATGGAAAAAATGTATAATAAATTTCAACGTCTTAGCGCCAGGCCGACCGGCAGCGAAACATCCAACGGACTCGGTTTATATATAGTAAAAAAAGTAATTGAACTTCATAACGGCTTTATAAAACTTCAATCGGAAAAGAATTCAGGCAGCAAATTTTCAGTACATATTCCAAGGGTATAACATGATATCTTATTTCAATAACAACAATGATAATTCCATCTTAAAAGAAAATATTTTTAAAATCGTTTTTAACAATACTATGGATTTAATATTCCTTGCCGAGGACAAATGTGAAAATAATTTCGACTATGTAACCGTGAATAACTCCTTCGCAAAATTCCTTGAGATTGACGAGGAAAATATAGGGGGTAAAAGTTTAGGCAGTTTTTTATCGTCATCAACAGTTGAAACATTGAAAGAATACTTTTTAAAATCTTTACTCGAAAACCGGATAATAAAAATAGAAGTTGATTTTTGCTGCAATCATAAAGCGCTTTATACAGAAGCGTCCTTAATTCCAGTCTTCGATTCTTACTCAAAACGTCGTTTTATTTTAATTATTGCACACGATCTTACACAACATAAAATACGCGAAAGTGAGCTGCTAAAAATGAAGGAAGCCGCAATGGAGTCGGACAGGTTAAAATCCGCTTTAATTGCAAACCTTAATCACGAAATACGCACTCCTATCAATGGGATACTCGGATTTTCC
>CAZRMG010000500.1:0-2490 GCA_964601095.1 uncultured Melioribacteraceae bacterium
TGCGTTACAACTCCTTTAAATGTTTTTTCACCGAAGGCATCAACTTTAATAGTTGCAGTATCGCTCAATGAAACAAGCACAACATCATTTTCATCTACTTCAACAGTGGCTTCCATCTGGCTTAAATCGGCAACAGTCAACAATTCCGTACCCTGAAAAGCACTACCAATAACTCTTTCGCCCAATTCAACGCTAAGTTTGCTTACAGTTCCGTTCATCGGGGCATAAATAAATGTTTTATTTAAATTTTCATTAGCTTCTTTCAATGCAGCTTCTGTTTGAACAACTATTGATTTTTGAGATTCATAATTTCCGAGAGTTTGCAGGTAAGTTGATTTTGCTGTTTCAATTTCCGAATCACTTGCCAAACCTTTTTGGAATAATCCTTGAACTCGTTTATACTCGGATTCAACTTTATCCAACTGCGCTTTTGTTGAACTTTGATTTGCTTTTGCCTGCGCTAAACGAGCTTCGGCACTGTTTTTTTGCGCTTCATAAATATCAGGCTTTATTCTTAAAAGTAATTGCCCTTTTTTAACATTATCACCTTCTCTTACAGGTAAGGAGACAATTTCACCCGTAGCTTCGGCAGTAATTTTCACCTGGAATACAGGGTTTATTTTTCCGGTTGCAGATACAACCTGCGTAATTGTTTTCTTCGAAGCTTTTTCGGTTTGAACTGATATTATTTCTTCTTTGCTTCCGCCCAATACAACCAAAAATATTACTACAAGAAGTAATAAACCCAATCCGCCGAATATGAAAAGTTTCTTTTTCGATTTCTTAGTTTTACCGTTAGCCATTTTATAATATCTCCTTAAAAAAAATTATTCGTACTTTTTAGTATCTAAATTACAGAGAGCATTATTAAGCTGATCGCGCTTAGAATAAAAATCGTATGTTGCATTGATTTTATTACGAAGTGCTTCTGTATAATCTCTATCAGCTTGTAAAACATCCAAGATGGTACCTGAACCAAGATTGTATCTTTCTTGATTTATCTTACGAGTTTCTTCTGCCGCAGTTACACTTTTTGTAGAAACATCAAGACTTTTCTTCGCGGCAACCAGATCAAGATATCCTTGTTTCACTTCAATCTTAATTTTTCTTTCAAGTGCAGACAAATCCTCAGCGGCATTTTTAAAACTAATTTGTGCGGATTGAAGTTGAGTTTCTGTGTTGAAATTCGAAAATATCGGGATGCTTAATGTTAACCCAGCATTCCACACCTCTCTATTAAACAAATTATTAACATTTATAGCAGAAGTTGAGTAACCAAAACTACCTGTTAATGAAGGCAAATACCCGGAGCGTGCCATGGTAATTCCGCTTTCTGCAGCATCCAACAATAATTGCTGACCTTTAAAATCAAATCTTGTATCAAGCGCAGCAGAAACCATAGCGCTTATTCCAGAAAATTCTTTCATATATGTTTCTGTATCAACTTTCTTAGAACCACCGAACGGATCTACCAAGTTATATTCTTCAAGAACATCCAGGCCAAGATAATTTAGGAGACTGCTTAGATAATTTTCGTACGAGTTTTGAGCTTGAATAAGTTGGAGTTCAGCATTCCCTAATTGTACTTGCGCAGTGTAAACATCAGCTTTTGCAACAGAACCGAGTTTGTTTCTTTCCTGGACTGTTTCAAAAAACTTTTGATAATATTTTACGTTGTCTTCACGTACTTTCATCAATTCTTGAGCATTTAAAACGAGATAAAAATAATCTGTCGTTTGAAAAACCGTATTCTGTTTAAGTTTTTCCAAATTATATTCCGCCGCTTTAAAGTTCTCACTCTTCTGATTTATATTGGAAATATTCGAAAGACCATCGAATAACGTAATGCTGCCGCCGGCACTAACTGAATATGATCGGCTTTCTTCTTGAGATGCCGGAACGTTAACAACATTGCCTAAAAAATCCTTTTGAACGCCACCGCCTTCATCTTCAATACGATCCCAGCCCCATGAACCTCTTACACCAAAGTTCGGTAATAAAGCGCCGTATGCACTTTTAAGTTGTGCTTTGTTAGTCTCGAGTAAATTTTTTGTCTTAATAAGTTGAGTATTTCTTTGAAGAGCTGTTGATATAGCTTCATCAAGAGTAAGATTTTTCTGAGCAATGATTGGTAAAGCCGCAGCAATACTCAGAATAACAAATAACATCTTTTTCATCAGGAGCTCCTTTTTCTACACTTTGCTTTATTTATTACTGTGAATTATGACGTAGTTGTTTATGAAAAAGTTACAATACTATTAAATATTTTTTTCATTATGAACATACTCATCTTTGATGCTCATAAAATATTCATATGCTTCTTCATAATTATTTCCAATTTTTCCATCAAGTATTGCCTCTTCAATTGCAGTTTTAATTTTGCCGACTAATTTGGACGGCGGGATATTACAAATCCGCATAATTTCTTCTCCGCGAACCGGTGATTGAAATTGACGAAGTTGATCTCTTTCCTGCACATCTTTAACTTTT
>CAZRMG010000501.1:0-2488 GCA_964601095.1 uncultured Melioribacteraceae bacterium
GATGAAGACGGATACTTTTGGATTATTGGAAGGGTCGATGATGTAATAAAGGTTTCTGGTTATCGGCTCGGTACAGCCGAAATAGAAAGCGCTCTTGTTAGTCATCATGCCGTTGCCGAAGCTGCTGCAATAGGACTTCCGCACGAAGTCAAAGGAAATGCAATTCATGTATATGTAATTTTGAGAGCCGGTGTTGAAAAGAATCCTGCATTACTTGAGGAATTGCGTCAGCATGTTAGTCACGAAGTCGGACCGATAGCCAAACCGGAACATATTGAATTTGTTGATTCTCTTCCCAAAACAAGAAGCGGTAAAATCATGAGAAGAGTTCTGAAAGCTAGGGCATTGGGGCAAGACCCCGGCAATCTTTCAACACTTGAAGAATAGCTATCGAGAAAATCCATACCAAAAATTAGGTGTGGAATTTCCAACATAAAAGTTTATTTTCAACACTCAAATTATTGAATTGTCTTTTTTGGGGGTTTCTGCTGATGTTTCTTAAAAAAATCTTCTTTCTCATCCTTGTATTTACTTCAGTTCAAACATTATTATTTTCACAGGAATACGGAACTCTTAGGGGATTGGTTACGGATTCAACTTCAAGCGAAGTTCTTGCATACGGAAATGTATTTATAAAAGAACTTAGCAAAGGTACATCGACTGATGCGAGAGGATATTTTTTAATTCCTCAAATTCCGGCAGAGCAAAATTTCACTCTAATAATTTCATATGTTGGTTACCGGACAAAGCAAATAACTATAAGACTTGCTAAAAATAAAGTTACTCATTACGATATTAAACTTAGTCCGGCTGGCGTTGAACTTCAAACAATTGAAAAAATAGGCGAAAGAGTAATTGAAAGAAATGAAACTGATATTAGTCTTCAGCGTATCGCTATACGCGATTTGGAAGCTATGCCAAAAGGAGTTGAAACTGATATATTCCGTTCGCTGCAATACATGCCCGGCGTTCAATCAACCGGCGACGTTTCTGCGCGGTTTTATGTCCGAGGCGGAGCGGCAAATCAAAATTTAGTTTTGATTGACGGCATTACGGTTTATAATCCTTTTCACGCTCTTGGTTTGTTCAGCGTTATCGATCCCGACATGATTAACAATGTAGAGTTTTACAAAGGCGGATTCAGCGCCGACCTTGGCGGAAGACTTTCTTCGGTTATGAAAGTAATTACAAAGGACGGGAACAAAAACCGTTTCAGCGCTAAAGGTTCTGCTAGTTTGCTGTCTGGTAAATTTTTATTAGAAGGTCCGGCACCCGGCGGTTCGTTTATAATGACAGGAAGAAAAAGTTATTCTACACAGATAATCAAAAAGTTTTTAAATGAACAAAGTGTGCCGGTTGATTTTTACGACTTCTCATTCAAAACAAATTTTGCAAGCTCCGATTTTATTGAAGGAGCTAAATTTACATTCAACGGATTTTTCAGCGGTGACAACATTAATAACGAAGATCCGCGAATTGAAGATTTCAAATGGTCAAATAATATTATTGGTTTCAAATGGTTTCAAGTTGGCGATAGCCCCTTGTTTTATGAACTCGGCGTTTCATTAAGCAGTTTCAAAGGCAGTGTGATTCCTAAACTTAGTAATGTTAGAGAGACCGATAATAAAATTGACGACATAACATTGCAAATGGATTTTACTTATATGTTCGACAGCAAGGATGAAATTGGTATCGGATTTCATGTTAAACAAATTAATGCCGATTTGTTCTTGGAAAACGATAAAGTAATTCCAACAAATCTCGGTTCTTCTGGGGCTAATATTACGTTTTATACGAAATATAAATTCTTGCAATTGGAATGGTTGGGCATTGATGTGGGAACAAGATTAAACCTTACAACAATTTCCAAGAATAAGAACTCTGTGTTTGCCGAACCGCGATTAAGTTTTAATCTAAGTATAATTCCGGAAATTTCAATCAAGGGAGCGGTTGGAATTTTTCAGCAGGAGTTGACAACACTTAGTGATGAAAACAGTGTTATTAATATTTTTGAGCCGTGGATAATTGCGCCTGATTATATCGGACCTTCGAAATCGAAACATTATATTTTAGGAATCGAAACAAATCCGTTTAACGGATTGATGGTAAGTGTAGAAGGTTATTATAAAAGCACAAAAGATATTCCTTACATAAACGATAATAAAATATTACAGTCGGATCCCGATTTTATACCGGGTGATGGTGAAGCATACGGTATTGAATCAATGATGAAAATTACTCCCGACCCGTTCATATTCACTGCATCCTATACATTTGCGCATGCTTATAAAGAAATCAATGAATTTAGATACTATCCCCGTTACGATATTCGCCATACAGTTAACCTTGCTCTCGAAGTAAACTTAGGTGCGGGCTGGTCGGCAAGTTCGGCTTGGAATTATAATTCCGGTTTGCCGTTTACCCAATTGATGGGCTATTACGATAAATATTATTTGCAGGATATTTTTGCGCCGTGGGATGAATTCGA
>CAZRMG010000502.1:0-683 GCA_964601095.1 uncultured Melioribacteraceae bacterium
TGCAAGCAGTTTGGACTCCGGGAAATTTATTAATCCCCGTGGCCCTGCCCATGTCATCAACTTGTTGAATAATTTTTCAAACAACTCCGGATTACCTTTGTACGAACCAATATGCCGAACATAAGCCACATTCATTTCGGATAATTCTTTTACTTCCACATTTGCTATAAGACCTTTTTTCATTTTAACACTCCATATTTTGTTGTGAATTGTGCTGCCAAAATATGAAGTTGATATCTCCCACTCTTTTCTATTCTTGCTAAGTGCTATACGATTCTTGCTATTTATTTCTTCAAGCTTAATTCCGTATTTAATTTTTGATTTTCGCAGTTCACTTGCATTTACGCCGTAAACTTCTTTGAACAATCTTGCGAATGAAGAAGAACTTGAGAATCCGCAGTTGAGTGCAATTTCTGTTATAGTTTTTTGTGTATCGAGAAGGATGTGTGAAGCCGCTCTTTCAATTCGTAATCTTTGTATAAAACAATTTAACGGCTCTCCGACTATTGAACTGAATATCCTGTGGAAATGGTAAGGTGAAAAATTAGCTATACTTGAAAGTTTTTTAAGAGTTAATTCAGATGAAAGATTCTTTTCTATATAATCTATAACCTTGTTAATGCGTGATATATATTCGTTTTTATGATTTCCATCTAAGTTCATAAACAGTCGTATTGTTTAGG
>CAZRMG010000502.1:693-2481 GCA_964601095.1 uncultured Melioribacteraceae bacterium
CCAGGATTTTCATCATTGATTGATGAACTTTATTATTTGTTGCAAGAATTTGTTTTGAAAAAATATTTATCGGTTCACCAGCAAAATTTGTAACAAGTCCGCCTGCTTCTTCAATCAATAATTTACCCGCAGCCATATCCCATGGATTCAACGACACTTCCCAGAAACCGTCGAAGACGCCTTCGGCAACATAACACATATCGAGGGCGGCGGAACCAAGCCTGCGAATGGCGCGTGCAGTTTTTAAAAATGCGGCAAATCTTTCGAATGCATGATCGGGGTTTTCGGAAACATTGTAAGGAAAACCTGTAACCAAAACACTTTTTCGTAAATCATCATTTGTACTTACTTGAAGATTTCTTTCATTACAAAAAGCGCCGCTTCCTTTTTCTGTAGAATAAACCGCGTCGCGCATAACATCGTAAACAACCCCGTAGATCAATTCACTATTTTTTTGTACGCCGATCGAAACGGAAAAAATAGGTAATCCGTGTGCATAATTTGTCGTGCCGTCGATTGGGTCAATAACCCAAATATATTCCGATGAAAATTCCTGCGTCCCGCTTTCCTCGGCAAGAATTGAATGAGAGGGAAATTCCTTTCGAATAAAATTAATTATTGTTTCCTCTGATTTTTTATCGTACTCGGTAACCAGATTTGTTAAACTTCCTTTAGTTTCAACGATCATATTTTTTCTAAAACCTTCACGTGCAATTTCCCCGGCTTCTTTTGCAATTTGTATTATTTTATCAAGCATAAGTATCTCCGTAAAATTTGAATGCAAATATACCAATTCTATTCTTTTTCACTCATTCTCTTGCTCATGATCTTGCTCTTACTTTTAATAAAACCAAGAACAAAAAAATAAGACCAAAATCAAGAATAAGCTCAAGATTAAGATGTTATTTATTACATTCTGCACTCTTCACTCAAAGTTCTACACTCATTTTTTCTATCCTTGATAGCCCCTTTAATATTTGGTATTTTTACATCGACAATAAACGTGAAAGAATATGACTGATAAAATTCAGAAACAAGTAACAGAAATAGCAACACTTGATGAGATACCGCAAATACTGCCGGTTTTGCCTTTACGCGACACGGTAATTTTTCCATACATGATTTTCCCGGTTTTGGTAGGAAGAGAGCAATCGATACGCGCGGCAAATTTTGCGCTCGATTCTTCAAAATATATTTTTCTAACGGCACAAAAAAAATCTAACCTGGAAGAACCGACAAGAAGCGATATATACAAAGAAGGAACAATTGCCAAAATTATTCAGATTTTAAAACTTCCTAACGGATTATTGAAAATTTTAGTTGACGGCATAATTCAGGGAAGAATAATTGAGTTTACCGACCGTGAGAATTTTTTTGAAGCAACTGTTGAAGTATTAAATCCTAAGCCGGAAGATCCGCAGGAAATGAAAGCGCTTTTGCGGCAGATGTCCAATCTTTTCAAAGAGTATGTTAAGATTAATAAAACAATTCCTCCGGAAGCTGTAACAGCTTTGGACAACATCGACGAACTCGACCGCAAACTTTTTTATGTTGCCGCCAACATCAATCAATCAATTGAAATAAAACAAAAAATATTGCAGAAGTTTTCAGTAAAAGAACAGATTTTTGAAGTTATACGTCTGCTTAATTCGGAAATAGAAATTCTAAAAATCGAAAAAGAGATTGAAGGGAAAGTACAGGAAAATATAGCAAAGACGCAGCGCAAATTTATTATACAAGAACAGATTAGAATTCTTCAAGATGAGCTTGGCGAGGAAGAAGAAACAT
>CAZRMG010000503.1:0-2476 GCA_964601095.1 uncultured Melioribacteraceae bacterium
CCTGTGTTCATGCTGGCTTTGGCCGGATTTGTTCTTGTGGGAGTTATTTTATATTTTCTGTTGCCTCAATTCATATTAAAGAGTGACGCATCAACAACTAAAGAAACCGTATCTTCCAAAACTCCGGCTGGTGCTCCTGCGGATCGTCCAGGGGGCGAGGTTAAAAATCTTGATTCTGCGAGAATTGAAATTGAGGCTATTTATCGTTTTGTCGGTGTTATGGGTGAAAAAGTTGTTTTAGAAAATCGTGTTACCGGCGAACAGATGGACATTGATAAGATGCCTGAACAATTAAAATTGATTGAGTATGCTCGGCTTGATTCTTGTCTGTTGTATAGTAAGCTCACCCGTTCTTTCCATCGTTTTTATAATACAGGTGCTTTTGTTCCGGTTGATTCGGCGCGACTTCGGAGCGACGCATCAATCGGAACTGTGGCCGTCAAGTTTTGATCTTTTTCTTTTTTTTATTAATTTAATAAAGTGCGCTTTGCGCCACGTATGACCAGCCGCCCTTTTCTTACTGCGTCGGGCATGTTCATTGTATTTTCGGTAACATAAGTTAAACCGGATTTGCCTACTCTACAAACCTCTATTTTATTTAATTTAATTATGTTAAAATTATGAAAATTAAAAAAAGGGGGATGATATGAAAAAAACTAAAAAAGAAAATTTCATACAATGTTCTGTTAACCTCCCCGAGTCGGCAGTTATTGAATTGGATAATTTGTTTGATCATACTATTGATAACAGAGCGAGATTATTAAGGATTATAGTTTTAGATGGCATTAAGAAGTTAAAAGATGAAAAAAATGTATTGACATCTAAAAAAAATTAAATTAGTATTTCAGGCAAATAAAAAAGCCGCTGTCCTCTAGCAAAGGAAGCGGCGTTGGTGTGAGGTCGAAAATGCTTGGCGGCAATTCAACAACACAGACAGAAAATATCAAATACGCTCTCCAAAGTAAAGAAAAATCTACTTATACTAATCTTATCAATGAGTTAGAGACTCTCAAAAGCAATCATAAAGCAAAAACACTGCAAAAACAGTTATTTAGAATGCGTCTTGGTGCAATTAGCCCTGAGATCGAGCTAGATGAACCGTACGGGCTTCCTTATCCTGAACATAATGCACAGACCACGGGGGATTTTAGATATCAAGAAAATTTAAAAAACGTATGTGGTCAAAATGTTATTTGGTTTCAAGGGGTTTCGTCCGGTGATTATTATTTGAAAGAATTGTCTTGTCGGAAACAATGGTGTCCAACATGCGGCGGTGCGGGCGGGACAATCCATAAATCGAGACTTCATTCTGTGATGCAAAGAGTCGATGTTAAAAAATACAATCTGCGGCAAATCATTTTTACTATTCCCGAGCGTATGCGTTTGCAGTTTCGCTCTAAAAAAGCTTTGAATGATCTTTTTAAAATGTCGAGAGCTGTCGTTGAGAAAACTTTCGGCCAGCCTGAACTTGATAAATATGGTCATGTAAAACGCTATAAAATGCAGTCGGGCTGCATATCTTATCTACATCTGTTCGGCGATCAAGAAGCTGGAATTTTAAAACCTCATATCAATATTCACATTGTTGAAAATAAAATGGAGCTTATGAAAATATCGTCAGAGTGTTTGAAAAAATTACGGGAAGAATGGGCTAAACAATTACGGAAATATGATTTGTCGTTTCAAGATGATGAATCCAATGTTTATTATCAATACCGCATTGGTGAAAGAAAAGTAATGCACTCGATCAAATACATGTTGCGTCCGTGGAGTGCTGAACACTACGAGGCCATTGGTGATGATGAAGAATTAAAAAAATTGTTGGTTCTGGAATTGAATGGCTTTCAGTATTTTCGATATTGGGGAAAGCTAGCAAATTGTGTTTATAAAGATAACATGGATGTTTCCGAGATCAGAGAAGAATCTGAAAATAAAACAGGTGAACAGTTAATCCATTTATTCATAGCTCCATTTGATATTCTGGTCTGGGGCGCAAATCTCGAAAAAATTGACGATGGTCTTTATCGTATAAAAAAGGGTCTGAATAATGAGACAAAAAAAAATAAAACGAATGAAACAGGCGGCACGAACTGAAATGGTCTATTTACGGCAATGTGCATGCTGCGGTGAAATAGAGGAAATTAATGTTAATGATGATCTGGAATTACATCGGGCGATGATGGCCGGTGAATTGATAGCAATGGATAAATTGCAGTATCAAAAAATATTAAGGAAGGAGGTTTAAAAAATGCTGAACAAAGTAAGGGCAGAGTTGAAAAATTTACGGGTGACTTGGAAGGGCGTCAACAAGAACAAAACGACACAGAAGGAAAATCCCATGATGCAAGCGGTTGTTGTGAATGATGATGGTCGGGAAGAATCTTTTTACATCGGCGGTGATGCTAAAATGGAAGCTATTAAAATCGGTGACCGTATTGATGCAATTGTGGATGTGCGAGCTTACAAAGATGGTCTT
>CAZRMG010000504.1:0-2470 GCA_964601095.1 uncultured Melioribacteraceae bacterium
TTGGTATTATAAAAAATCCGTCTTTATCAATTGATAGTCCCGGCCCAATAAAACTGCCTTTAAAAGATGCAATTGTAGAAGTTGAACCATCAGAAGAGATTTTTTTTAGTACACCATTACCGGAGCCGTCGCCGGTTGTGAAATATATGTTGCCGCTATTATCATAAGCTAATCCGAATGAGCGATTCCCGGTAATTCTTAAAAACATTTCGCACTTAAGTGAACCGGATAAGCTTTGAATATCATGTAATCCTCCAATTTGATTTGCTTTAATTTTATGAAAAGCAGGAATCAATAAAGAAATACAATAAATTAAAATTAGTATTGCACTGCTTGATATTACCTTTGATGAGAAGTTGATAATAAGTCTTGATAAAGATGAAGTCTTTTTCATTATGGATTTCCCCCTGTAATTGTCAATAATTTTTAGGGCGAAAATATTACAAAGTTGGTTGTAAGTCGTCTTTCTGCCGGAATTAGAACATCTTTCTGATAGAATTCGTGTTATAAAAGCGAGAATTACTTTTTTTTGGTAATAAAGTTCTTGTATTCTTTGGGGGTCATTCCAACAAATTTCTTAAATGCAGAATTGAAAACGGATTTAGAAGAAAATCCACTTTCATAAGCTAAAGCAATAAATGAGAGATGTTGCGAAGATTCTTCGCTTAACCGGCGTTTGAATTCTTCCACACGGTATTTGTTTATGAAATCATAAAAATTTGATTGGAGTGTAACTTTTATAGATTGAGAAATGTGCCGAGCCGGAATTTCTACGCTTGCCGATAAGTCTTCTAAAGTTAATGCTGGTTTAATATATATTTTTTCTTCTTCCATTTTTGTGATCAACTTTTCTACAATCTTTTTACAATCCGGCAGAGTTAAGGATGAGTTTATATAACGTCGCGGCGCGGCAATTCCCGATAAATAATCAGATTGTGAAATACTTTTATAAGTAATTGTTAACGCAAATAAAAGATTAATTACAACAGCAATAAGAGTTAGAGTATAATTAATTGTGCCCAAATTAATATCAAACACTCCTGCTGACCATTGGAATAAATTAATAAGCCACATTGCAGTAAATCCAACCAATAAAATCATAAGCCAGGAAAGATTAATCTTTTCCGTGAATGAAAAATTTTCTTTAATCTCGTTACGGTATTTTGTTAGTTTTTTAAATACTACAATTAAGTAAGCAGCAATTTGAATATGAATGAAAAAATAAAAGATTTTTATTCTAAGGTTATCTCCATATTGGTTTAGAAAAGTACCGGTATCAGCTCTTAATGTTAAATTATAAATGATTAGAGAAAGAAGAACAATAAAAAGGTATGACAAACCATGCAATAGATGAGTTGGTTTTATTTTAAAAGCAGAATCACATAAAGATAAAATATACAGATAAAGGAAAGGGAGTAAAAGTGAATAGGCGGCAGCTCCGAAAATTCTTAAATAAGTATCAAAATAAGTTGGCAGCCAATTAAATTGAATTATGAAATGATGGGCAGGTAAAATTGAGTTTGCGAACAAAAAGCCCGCCAGCAATAGATTACTTGTTCGCTTTCCCCTTCTGTAAACTATAAGAATACTTGTTAGTAAGCAGAGTTGAAGCCATGTGATCAGACTTAATATTTCTATTGCATCGTGGTTCATTTATTATTTTTTTAATGACAAATTTAAAAATAAAATGAAGGTATTATCAATAAATAATAGATGTAATACTTTTAATTGATTCATTGGTAACATAACAAATAAGCTCGATTTTTTTAAAACAATACTTTTTAAGAGCAGGGCTGTCCCGTTGCCACTTCAATTCGACAAGGCAAGCGAAACAAAATTTCGTAACCTAATACCAACGAAAAAGGCCTTATAGTAAAAACTATAAGACCTTTTTTGTTGACGAGTCCGATCCGTCTTCACTTAGCTTCGACGAGGCAAGCGAGACTCGAACTCGCAGACCGATTCAACAAGTTTAGTTTTATCTGTTACTCATATGTTTGGCTTCAATTTCTCGGTTTATCTGATCGATTTTGTCATCATCCAATTCATATTTGGAAATAACATACATTGCCAATACAAGAAGTATTGCAGGTATAATAACAACCAACCATAAAATACCCTGCTGGGCGCTGGCTGTTTGCTGCGCCTTTGCAGCATCAAAATTCGTCAAGGATAAAACTACGCCAGGGATAACACCTCCCATAGCAAAGCCGGCTTTAAAGAAAATTCCAGTCAATGCATTTACCACTCCTGAAATTCTCTTTCCTGTTTTCCATTCTCCGTATGAAATCACTTCCGGCACCAATGCCCACATATAACCTGTTGCAACAATAACACCGGTTGATTTAATAAATTGTGCGATATAGATCAACCATAGTTCACTTTTAAGAGAAGGTGAAATAGAGATGATGTACAACATCGCCATACCGATAATCGCAATTAACAAAAACACATAGAACATTCTCTTCTT
>CAZRMG010000505.1:0-2470 GCA_964601095.1 uncultured Melioribacteraceae bacterium
GGCGGTGAGCCGGATTTGATGTTTGACAGTGCAATCAAAACTTTTGGCGGGATAAAATCTTTTGTTAAGAAAAATCAAAAAGTTTTACTAAAACCCAATATCGGCTGGGATGTTTCTCCCGAACGCGGAGGCAATACACATCCCAAATTAGTTGCGAGAGTAATTAAACATTGTTTTGACGCAGGCGCTAAAGATGTTTATGTTTTTGATCATACATGCGATGATTGGAAAAGAACATATCAAAACAGCGGAATTGAAAAAGCGGTTAAAGACGCCGGTGGAAAAATTGTCCCAGGCAACACCGAAAATTATTATCAAAACATTGATATAAAAGGCGGTAAGAAACTTAAATCGGCAAAAGTTCACGAGCTCGTTTTGGACTGCGATGTATTTATTAATATGCCCATTCTAAAAAATCACGGCGGAACAAGATTATCTATTTCTATGAAAAATTTGATGGGTATTGTTTGGGATAGGGGTTACTGGCACAGAAACGATTTGCATCAATGTATTGCCGACTTCGGATTTTACAGGAAACCGGATTTAAATATTGTTGATGCATATTATGTGATGAAACAGAACGGTCCGCGCGGTGTATCGGTAGAAGATGTTGTTACAATGAAATCACAAATAATCAGCAGGGATATGGTAGCCGCCGATGCAGCCGCAGCAAAACTTTTCGGAATGCAGCCTGATGAAATTGCACATATTAAAATTGCCGACGAGATGAAAATCGGCACTAAAAATTTAGACGCGATGAAAATCAACCGTATTATTTTGTGATATTATGAATTCTCCATTGCTGAAAAAAATACGGGTTGTTTTATCGATACTTTTCTTTGTACCGATTACAATTGCATTTATTGATTTTACCGAATCAATCCCGCTTCAATTTACAAGCGGGATTTTATATCTGCAGTTTGTTCCATCTCTTCTAAAATTTTTAACTGTACTTTCGTTCAGCGCCGCGGGTTTCATATTAATCTTTTTGCTGACATTTTTGTTCGGAAGAGTCTATTGTTCTGTTATTTGCCCTCTCGGTTTTTTCCAGGATGTTGTTAACTACATTTCGAAAAAAATCCACAAGCGTAAAAGAAAACTACAATATTTAAAAGATCAGAAAATATTAAAGTGGTCGGTTTTCTCCGCGGCAACAATACTTTTTATTTTTGGAATTGCCACCGGGATTGTTCTTCTTGATCCATATAGTATTTACGGAAGATTCACAGCTAATTTTTTCAAGCCGGTTGCCGTTGGAATAAACAATATAATTGCATCTGTGCTGGAATCGATGAAAATATATTCGGTTTATCCTTATCACATAAATGCGTTTAACATTTTCCCGTTTGTTGTAAGTATTATTCTTTTTCTATTCATCGGTTATCTCGCTTATAAAAAGGGGCGGCTTTACTGCAATACTGTTTGCCCGGTAGGAACAATTCTCGGTTTGATATCGAAATATTCTTTATTCAAAATTACTATCGAAAAAGAAGAATGTTTAAGCTGCGGAATGTGCGAAAGGGACTGCAAAGGAAACTGTATTGATTCAAAAGAAAAAACAGTTGATATGTCGAGATGTGTTTCATGCTTTAATTGTGTTTCATCGTGTCCCACAGAAGGTATTAAATTCAAAATTCCTTCTCGTAAAAAAGAAAATATCGGATTAAATGTTGATTCATCAAAAAGAAATTTTTTAATTGCTACGGGCTTATATTTTTCAACAATATCGCCATTGATAGCGCAAGCTAAAAAACAAATAGTTGTTACAAAGAAAAGTAAAATACCGATATTAAGAAAACACGCAATTTCTCCGCCGGGATCTGTAAGCATCAATAAGTTTAACGATAAATGTACAGCGTGCAGTTTATGTGTTAATTCATGCCCGACGCAAGTTTTGCAGCCCTCGTTTCTTGAATATGGATTCCTTGGAATGCTTCAGCCGCGAATGGATAACAACGCAGGCTTCTGCAATTTTGATTGTACAATTTGTTCAGATGTATGCCCGACAGGCGCAATTCTTCAGGTAAGAAAAGAAGAAAAGCAACTGATACAAATAGGCAAAGCAAAATTTATTGAAGATAACTGCATTGTGAAAAGTCAAGGTACCGACTGCGGCGCATGTTCCGAGCATTGCCCGACAAAAGCGGTTCACCTGATTCCGTATAAAAACAAGTTATTCATTCCTGAAGTGCGCGAAGATTATTGTGTTGGCTGCGGCGCTTGTGAATATGCATGTCCCGTTAAACCATATAAAGCAATTTATGTTGAAGGAAATGAAGTTCATGTTTTGGCAAAGAAAAATGTCGAACTTCAAAAACCTAAAGTTAGGATAGATTTAAAAGAAGAATTTCCGTTTTGACCTAAAAATTTCCCTCTCCTAGATGAGGATGGGGAATAAAAGCCTGCTCGAATTCCTAGCCTCACTTTGCTCCTCGAAGAGGCGTCGTTCGAGGCAAGCGGGAGATCACTC
>CAZRMG010000506.1:0-2468 GCA_964601095.1 uncultured Melioribacteraceae bacterium
GCATCTTCGTCAGGAATGGAGATATTAAAAGCAGACTCGAAACCCATAACCAATTCAACTATATCAAGAGAGTCCGCACCAAGATCATTAGTAAAGGATGCTTCGGGTTTGATTTGACCTTCATCAACACCAAGTTTATCCATAATAATTTCTTTTACTTTTGCTTCAACGTCCATTTTTGCTCCTCTTATGGTGATTAATAATTAATTATTTTTTTTGTAAAACTACATTACCATTCCGCCGTCGACAGTAATAACCTGCCCTGTAATATAAGCGGCGTCATCGCTTGCTAAAAACACAACAGTTTTAGCAACGTCTTCAACGTTACCTGGTTTTTTCATTGGAACAGAATTTAATATTGCTTCTTTTTGTTGCTCAGTCATTTTATCAGTCATATCGGAACTAATAAAACCAGGTGCAACAGCATTAACATTTATATTACGCGAGGCCAGTTCCTTGGCGTTGGATTTTGTTAATCCAATCACTCCGGCTTTTGATGCAACATAATTCGCCTGTCCCGGATTTCCAATGATACCGACAACCGAAGTTATATTAATAATTTTACCGGAACGCTGACCCAACATAGTTTTTAAAACTGCTTTTGTATAATTGAAAACACTTTTCAAATTTGAGTTTATAACCGAATCGAAATCTGCTTCTGACATTCTAAGCATCAGATTGTCCTTAGTAACTCCTGCGTTATTGACTAAAATATCAATGCCGCCCAACTTTTCCAAAGCAAAATTTATTGTTTCTTGAGCCGCAGAAAATGATGAAGCATCAGCTTTAAATCCAAAAACTTTTACGTTTTCAGTTGTTAATTCAGCTTCAATTTTTCTTGCGGTTTCATCGGAACTAAAATATGTAAATACAACACTGCAACCTTGTTCAGCAAGTTCATTAACAATTGCTTTGCCAATTCCGCGCGTTCCGCCAGTAACAATCGCTTTCTTATTTTGTAATTTCAACTTTGCTCTCTTCTTTATTTAGACTGTTCAAATATTCTTCTTTATATTGAAGTAATTCTTCGAAGCCCTTCTCACCAAGTAGATATTTTATTTCATCTTTAGTACAATCAAAAATAGTTGATACTTGGTTTTGAGCTTTATTACAGTAATGCATTCTTCCCAAATGGTCGTCGTCAACAGTCAAGGCCCCTTCAAAAATAACAAGCGGGAACAAAATACAGTAAAGAGGTTTGTATTTCCACTTGAATTCGTTGTCTTCCATTGCAATTTTTTGAAGTGTGCAATAACCTTGTTTATCAAGAAAAACACATTTTCCGTTATGAACTTCCGTACCAACGGCAATGCCGCTTTCAAAATCCGGATCTTCTTCCGGTTCTTCAAACCAATCTTCAACATTTTTTGTTTGTGAATCATCCATCGATTTTATGATTCTGTCTTTAATCGATAGAATTTTCTCATGCTCTTTAATATCCGTATAAACTCCGTAATAGCAGCACTCACCCGAACAAATGCAAACATCGCATGCTTTAACAAACTTATGCGTAAATATCAGCGGATCTATATAAATGCCGTTAATCTTCTTTTCAAATTTATTCTGCATTAAAGATACCTTTCTACATCGGAATATTTATCGATACCGTAAATTTTAACATCCGGGTTAATTCTTTTAACAAGTCCTTGTAAAACTTTACCGGGACCAATTTCATAAAACTCTTCCGCCCCGTCGTTAATCATATTAACAATAGTTTCTTCCCAACGAACCGGGCTTGATAATTGTTCGTGTAACAATTTTTTAAATGAAGAACTTGATTTAACTGCACTCGCGGTAACATTTGTATAAACCGGAATTTTAGAATCGTAAAATGGTGTAACATCTAACTTTATTTTTAAACTTTCTTTTGCGCTTTCCATAAGCGGAGAATGGAAAGCACCGCTGACCACGAGTTCTTTAACTAATTTTGCACCGTTTTGTTTTGCAATTTCCATTGCTGTCCGAACACCTTCTACAGAACCGGATATTACAATTTGACCCGGTGAATTAAAATTGGCACACTGAACAATTCCTTTTGAAGAAGCTTCTTTACAAATATTATTTAATTTATCTGCATCCAATCCAACAACAGCAGCCATTGTACCGGGTTTATCAATCCCGGCTTGAAGCATTGATTGTCCGCGCAAACGTACGAGTTTAACAGCATCATAAAATTGAATTGCGCCTGCAGCAACGAGAGCAGAATATTCGCCGAGAGAATGACCGGCAACCATTTCCGGTTCCATTGTTCTAATTATACTTGAAAGAACAGCGCTATGTAAAAATATTGCAGGTTGAGTAATATCTGTTTGCTTAAGCGATTCTTCAGGTCCGTTAAACATAATGTGCGAAAGATTAACTCTGGTTGCTTCCTCGGCAGTTTTAATCATTTCTTTGGCTTCAACTGAATTTTCGTAAAGGTCTTTGGCCATACCGACGTACTGCGAACCCTGCCCTGGAAATATGAA
>CAZRMG010000507.1:0-954 GCA_964601095.1 uncultured Melioribacteraceae bacterium
CTTATCCAAGCCCTTCAATATGTGCGGATGGCGGCTGGGCATGGCCTGCGGCAATCCCGAATTAATCGCCGCCATCAGCAAGGTTAAGGAAAACACGGACTCTGGAATCTTTAATCCGATTCAATTCGCCGGCATCAAAGCCCTGCAAAAAGAAGCTCCTTTTGTTGAAAAGATGATTGAATTGTATGGAAAGCGCCGCGAACTTGTTCTCCAGACATTGAAGAAAATCGGCATTGAATTCAATCCGCCCAGGGGAACGTTTTATCTATGGGTGCCTGTTCCCAAAGGGATGACCTCGCTGGAATTCACCAACCGCCTGTTCGATAAGACCGCTGTCGTTGTTGCCGCCGGTACGGCCTACGGCCTGTACGGCGAAGGCTTTGTACGTATTTCGCTGACGGTGCCGGATGAGAGGCTACGCGAAGCGATGGAGAGAATTGAAAAAGAATTCGCAGGATAACACTGTAAAACGCCTGTATGCTTCGTTGCGCTTCGGCTTTTTGTCACTGCGACCTACCTCAAAGTAGGCCTCATTCCAAAAGCCTCGCGCGCCTTGCCTCCAGAACCTTTTACAACGTTATTAAAAATAGGGCGAGGAATTCATGAAAAAAAACAAAGGATTTATTCTAAAAAATAGAACCGTCACCTTTTTTCTTCTTTACAGCAACATAAAAAATAGGGCGTTGACCCTGCTAGGAGAGGAAAATGGCAAATATTCTCATTGTTGATGAAAATCAAGGGATAAGAGAACTCATTGAGGAAATGTTTTTAAATGATGGTCATGATGTAAAAGTTACAGGAGAAACAACTAGGGCAATAGAATTATTCAGAACAAAGACGTTCGATGTAGTTATAACTGATTTGAAAATACCTAAGATCAATGGCATTGAATTTCTCAAAATCATTAAAGATCAAAAATCGGATACAACGGTCATCATTGTTACGGACGATGCT
>CAZRMG010000507.1:964-2463 GCA_964601095.1 uncultured Melioribacteraceae bacterium
TTCAGAAGAAACAGCCATAAATGCAATGAAAGAAGGAGCATATGACTATGTAAGAAAAGAAAACGCAATAAAAGAACTTAAAAAAGTTGTTTATTCCGCTTTAACAAAAAAAAGATTGATAGAAAATAATTATTCTGAAGACAAAACTGATTCAGAAGAAATGGAGAAATATTCTTTCTGCGGTATTATCGGAACAAAACGTGAAATGCTGAAAACATTTTCAACAATCAAAAAACTATCCGACATTCCTATAAATATATTAATACTTGGAGAATCTGGAACCGGAAAGGAGTTGGTTGCTCGCGCCATTCATGATAATTCTTCTCGTTCTCAGAAACCATTTATAGTGCTTAATTGTAGGAGTATACCAGATGATCTTTTGGAAAGTGAACTCTTTGGTTATGTGAAGGGAGCCTTTACAGGAGCTAATTCGGAAAAACAGGGATATTTTGATATTGCGAATGGTGGAACGATATTTCTTGACGAAGTTGCAAATTATTCCGTTGCCCTTCAAACTCAACTTTCAAGAGTTATTCAGGAACAAACATTTCAAAGAATGGGAGGAACAGAAAAAATACATGTTGATGTAAGAATCATTTCGTCATCAAAAAATAATTTAGAAGACATGATCAAACAAGGGCAGTTTAGAGACGACCTTTATTATCGACTAAATGTCATGCCCATTGTCATTCCTCCGTTAAGAGAGCGCAGAGAGGATATCCCGCTTCTAGTTAGTAGCTTTATAAAAAAATACTCAAAAATGTTTGGTAAACAACCAATGAACATTTCCTCTTATTCTTTGGAACTTTTAATGAATTATGACTTTCCTGGAAATGTAAGGGAGCTTGAAAACATTATTCAACGCAGTGTTGCTTTGGAAAGTTCCAATATAATTTTACCAGAGAAGTTGACACATGGTGTCTCTACATTAGCCACTGAAATTACAGATCATGGAATAGATTTAAACACTGAACTAGATAAAATTGAAAAAGTTTTTATTGAAAAAGCTTTGCTTAAAACTAAGGGTTCAAAAAAGAAAGCTGCTGAATTATTGAATATTACTTTTGATTCATTAAGACATCGTATTGACAAATTTGATATTCAGTGAGTTGATATTGTCCATAAGCTTTTAAATAAAAAGGACGCAAGTACAGCTATCCCCAATTTAATTGAAATGAGTTCATAATATAAGGAGGCAATATGCGTATCCTAAAAAAAATCGCGATTGGTCTTCTTATTTTTCTGGTTGTTCTGGGAATTGCCGGATTTTTTATCGCGCCGCCGCTGGTGAAGCCGTACATCATGAAGAAGATGTCCGAGGCGCTGCACCGCAAAGCATCCATCGAAAAAGTCAGCATCAATCCTTACGCGCTTTCCATCACGCTGAAAAAATTTTCATTGGAAGATCCGGGCAAGCCCAAGCCTTTTGTCGCGTTTGACGAACTTTACGTCAATGCCGATTTGATATCCTCCCTTTTCCGCCGGGCGCTGATCCTGAG
>CAZRMG010000508.1:0-2459 GCA_964601095.1 uncultured Melioribacteraceae bacterium
GGTAGGCAATGCATCCGCCGTTGAAATTCAAGCCGCAGTTCTTTGTTTGAAAGTCATATAGTTCTAATATCGCACCGCCGTTGCCGAATACATTAATATTTGTGCCGGTACCAATTAATTTAACAATACTTCCACCGTTTAATTTTAATTCGAGCGAGTTGACGTCTATACTTCCTTTAACAGCACTTCCGCCGTTTAAATCGAGAACAAGGTTGTTGAAGAAGTCCCGGGTTGTGAATTGAAGCGCTGTGCCGCCATCGCACTTTATACATTCAAGATCAGGTGTTTCAATAATCGCGCGAAGAGTTACATTGTTAAAGCTATAACCGCTTTCAAGTGAAATATGAATTTTTTTACCTGATTGATAAGAATGAATATAACCGGCAATATTATCATCAACTTCAAAACTAACCTTGTGTATGTTGCTTTTAATTACTTCTACGGAGAACGCACTTTCAATATCTATATCGGTAAAGCCGGTAAAATCTTTTGTTATAGTTATTACATTGCCCGAACCGGTAATTCTTTCTTTAGAATCTAATCCATCAATTCCGTTAATGTTGGAATCGATAATAGCACAGCCGCCCACAAAACCTAAAAGCAAAACAAAGATTGCATAAATCAGTTTTTTAGTTTTCATTTTTTTGCCCCTATGAAAATATCATTATTAAATTTTTAATTGACAATAAGCGGGAAAGAAAATCCCACCGTTACCTGGAAGCTTCGGTTTTTATATTTAGAGCCACCCGGTACATCAAAATTGTAAGTATCGTTTCCGATTTCAAACATCGTGTCCCCGTTTTTAAGAACATTAGTTAATCCAAGCACATACTTTGCTTCAATAAATATCGAAAGAAGTTCATCAACCTGATAACTCAAACCGCCGCCGAGATTAAATGATAACTCGTAATCTGTTATAAAATCATTCGCATCAACGGCAATATCTAAAAAAACACTTTCAACGCCTACATTTGAGTCTGTATTAAAACCAAATGTAGGACCTGCAAAAATATAGGGCTTAAAAGTTTCGCCAATTGAATAGTTGAATAGTATAGGTATCTCGATGTAAGACAACTCTAAAAAAGCTTTTGGAGAAAAGAACAAAAAATTCAAAGGACTGCAAGATGTACCCTTTTCGGAATATTGCGGTTCGAGTCGTATTGAAAGATTATTGTTTACGGGAAATTCAACAATACACCCGAATACGGATTTTAGCTCGCCCTGCGGATTGTAAAAATACAGCTGCCTATTTTTTGCGCCGGAAAAATTCATTCCCCCCATTAAACCTATTTTTACTTGTGCAAAATTTTGTGAAGCTATTAATAAAACAATAAATAAATAAATGAATTGTTTTTTCATTTGTCCCCCCAGCTTTTTAATTGCTTGTCCGTTCATAAATAAATTTGATTTACCGATACTTGGACAAGTTATAAAGCAAAAAGGGTGACAAATTAAAATCTATAGTCGTAGAGTAATTTCATTCTGGATTTAGAATTAAACGCAGATTTAATTATTCGGTAAAAGTCTAACTGAAGTTCCTTCCTTTGTAAAGCTCATATTCAATATCGCGCACACAACATTCAAATTTTCTTCGAGCGGTTTGTGATCAATAAATACGGTTATTTTACTTTTTAGAATTTCTGTATTCTGAAGTTCGATATTTACATCGTACCATCTTTCAAGCTGAGATATTACTTCTGAAACAGATGTATTCTTAAAATAGATTTGTTTACTCATCCATGATAAATATTCGGATAAATCAATCTCAACCGGTTCGGAAAGGATGCCTTCGTACGAAAGATTACTCATTTTGCCTTTTGTAACAACCACGCTTTTTATTTGTGCGGAATCTGCGAGTGCAACCTTACCTTCCGAGACGGCGACCGTAATACCGCCGGATTTATTCCATGCCCGCACATTGAATTTTGTGCCGAGTACTTTAATTTTTCCATTGCTTACGTTAACAATAAAAGGTGATTTCGCATTCTTCACAACTTCGAAAAATGCTTCGCCGTTTAAATTAACTTCTCTATTGTTTGAGCTTTCAAAATTTTCCGGGTACGCAAAACTTGATCCTTTATCGAGAGTAACTTTACTACCGTCGCTTAAATTTATGGTTTGTATCTTTTCGCTTTTTATATGTACAAGCGACGATTCATTATTATTAAATAGGGAAGAAACAAAATAAACGGCGCCAAACATAATCAATATTGCGGCGGCTGTTCGAATGAATGTTGATTGCGTAATTCTTTGAAATTTCGGAATTTCATTTTGTTGTGGTCGAAGTTTATAAACCTTTGTGCCGGATTCGCCGGAATTAATTTTTGTCCAAACGTCATAGATCTCCGAAATATTGTTGCTATGTATTGCAGTATCGATTTTTTGCATATGTTTTTCAATTTGAGCTTTTTGTATATCATTCATAGTAGCTCCTGTTCTCCCTCAATCGTTTAGTCATC
>CAZRMG010000509.1:0-2458 GCA_964601095.1 uncultured Melioribacteraceae bacterium
TAGGAATATTTGATATTATTTTGGCCTTGTCCTCTGAGTTTATCGCTCCCGAATTTGAGACTTCAATATTTTGAACGGAAAAATAGATGTTCTGTACGGATTTTGCAAAATCGTAGTTAGCGATAGAGGAAAAATTGTCAAAATCCATTGTAAATGGGATGGGGGCAATCTTACCCGCAGTTAGACGATTTTTTTGCGGGGCATAAACTGCCATATTCAAAGATTTAATTGGATTGGTTTTAATTTGAAACAGCGGAATATTCCAATTTGTTTCGTCAGGCTGTGTAATGGAAAGATTATGAACATCAATATTGACGCCAAAAGGAAAGCCATAGGCCGATAAAGATTCAAAGGTAAATGTCCCGCCGTTATCCGAGATATTTTTTTGCCAGATTGATACCGAATATTCTAATGACCGAGCAAGCGAAAACCAATATCCGGCATAAAGGGCAATCAACAGGCATAAAACAACAGAAATTGTTTTTAGCGGATTTCTTGGTTTATTTCTTTGAAACATTATATTGCCCTTTCGGCTTTTATATCTGCTTTTAATTCTACAATATTCGCAGGAATTTTTAAAAGCCGTTTTTGTTTTTCGCTAAGAGTTGCGATTGCCTTTTCACCAAGTATATCAGATTGTTCTTCGATTATGTGTTGTAATTTTACCAGTGCTTCCGTTCCGGCAAGCCCCGATGGAATAGGTGGCAGTATTTCAATTGTTATAACACCGCCGGATTTAAAGAAGTTATTTTTCGGCCAAAAAACACCCGAATTAAGGGCAACCGGTACAATCGGAACATCTAATATATTGTAAAGCCGGATTGCGCCGTATTTGTATGACATTCTGCGGCGTACGGGAACACGTGTTCCCTGAGGGAAGATAATGATTGGTCGTCCTTGTTCTTTAACTTTTTTTGCGGTTTTTTCCAATAGAGCGAGTGCGTTAACCCCACGACTTCGGTCAATGGCAATCATATCCAATTTTTTAAAAAACCACCCCAAAAATGGAATACTAAGAAGTTCTTTTTTTAAAACTATGGCAGGATCATTAAAAATGCGATGAAGTTTTACTGTTTCCCATGCTGATTGATGCTTTGCCGCGATGATATAGCAACCTTTTTTTGGTAAGTTTTCAATTCCTTTGATTTCGTATGTAAGGCCAAGAATATATTTTTCAATGAAAAATGCGCTGGAGTTCCACCAATGGGCGACTTTTAAAGCAAACGGACGCGGTAAGAAACAAGTCCAACATAGGAAAAACGAAATTAGAGCAGTCATTCCGTAAAAAAAGATATTGAATAACAATGAACGTATAAAAAACATCAGTGGATTGCCTTAATTATTTTAGATGGGAAGTATGCCAGAATAAATTTATTATATTCACGGGTAATCATATAGAAATTTTCCCGCTCAAGCCACCAATGAATATCTTTTAATTCTTTTGTTTCAGTAGGGTGCGGGATGATGGATATGTCCGGTGCGCTCAACGAGAAATTTAACAGTGTGCGGGGCATATGATAGTCGGATGTGACAAGCCGAATTGTTTTAAATCCTTTTTCTTTAATCCATTTTGAGGTTTCAAGAGCATTTCCGGCGGTGTTTCCGGCTTGATACCCAAGAATCACGCAACACTGCATATGTTGGTGTCCTTTCTTCCAAAGATCAATTAGCTCGGATACTTTGACGTCAGGATGAACGCCGGAAATAAATAATATGGGTGCCGCATCTTTTTCAAGAAGATTGAATCCCTCGACAACCCTATTTTTGCCGCCGGTTAATACCACGATTGCTTCGGCTTTTTCATAGGGGGGGAGCGGTGTTTTATACAACGTAAAGGCATAAAAAATCAACCCTGCACACCACAAGAAAAATGTGGAGATTACAAGAAAAATGAATTGAAACAATAGAACTTTAAAACTGTGTTCGGCCATTGTCTTTTTCATGTTATCGCTATACCATACTACATATAGCAGGCTTGGCATATAATTTGAATACGTTAAAAATTATTTGTCATTAAGTTTTTAATGAAAGATTCCCTATATGAGCAAAAGTAAACACAATAATTATAAAAAATCCAACAAAATTATGCCGATAGGTGAAACAAAGCATGTTATGGGTAATGATGAACAGGTATCATTTTTAACCAAAGCTTTTGCCTGTGTTAAAGAGGGGAAAATACCTGAAGCGATTAAATTATGTGAAGAATTATGTACAAAAGTTATTTTTGGCGATATTTCGTTAACTGCGGCAAAGCTATGGGTAAGTATCGATTCCAATAATTATCTGGCGTGGAATAATTATGGTCTATTATGCCAAAATAACGGTAATTCACTATTAGCAATACAGGTTCTTGAAAAAGCTTTGTCAATCAATCCTGATTGTCTTGATGCTCTCTCCACAATAAGTAACGCGTGGCACAAAGAGGGTAATTTTAAAAAAGCCAAAGAATACAACGATA
>CAZRMG010000510.1:0-2450 GCA_964601095.1 uncultured Melioribacteraceae bacterium
CTGGGCGAGGATGGCACGATCATCGTCGGCATCTGCAACCCAGCCGACATCTTCGCCTTCCTGGGCATGAATTGAGACGCCAAGGGATAGAAATATTAATAATAGCAGCGCTGATTTTTTCATTAAAAATGGATTTGTGTTTTTTGGTTCGGAAAATTAGCAATTCCACACTTAAAACAAAACTATTAATTGAGTACCGGTATTTTAAGGATTGCCGATTAAAAGGGTAAATAGAACACAGATCTTTTATGATTGGTTATGATTTATCATGATTTTTCATAAAAGATCATAATTAATCTGAGTTCTATTTTTTTCATAAATAAAGGCCGCGCTGGTTTTCTTAAGAGTCACTCGTCACCACAACAAGGGAAAACCAACAACGGCCTGGATATAGGATAAAACAAAAACCTATTTAAAAGAACGAAATCCGAAACAGAAAAATTAATCCATAATTTTTCTTAAGAATGAAGAACTGTCTTCTTCATCCCTGTTCTTTTTGTAAAAGTCTTCTTCTTCGTAATTATCGTTTATATCGGCTTTGTAACCGGCTTGGATAAAATCATCTGCCGAAAACAATTCCGGGTCGCGTCCTTTTACTCTTAAAATTGTCGGAACGTTCAAATCAGTATTTGGTTCAATATTTATTTTAGTTTTATTGAAACCGCCGACAGCCGCAGATGTTCTTTCCTTTTTAACTTTTTCTTCGCGTTCTTTTTTAATTGTGCTCAAACCGTTTGATGCAACTTCGGTTCCGAAACCGGTGGCGATAACTGTATAAGAAATATATTCCGTCATTTCATCTTTATTGACAACGCCGAAGATAACGTTTGCTTCTTCACCGGCTGCTTCAAAAATAATATTGTTGCCGGCTTCTATTTCCTGCATTGTCATGCTCGATGAACCAGATACATTCAACAAAATATTTTTTGCACCTTTGATTGAAACACCTTCGAGAAGCGGTGATGAAATTGCTTTCTGTGCCGCTTCGATTGCACGGTTTTCTCCGCTCGCAATTCCGCAGCCCATTAATGCGTGTCCGCTTTCTTTCATGACTGTGCGGACATCCGCAAAGTCAACATTTATAATTCCGGTCATTGTAATTATATCGGAAATGCCGCGTGTTGCTTCGTAGAGAATTTCATTAGGTTTATCGAATGCCGCATTTGCAGCGGTGTTTGCGTCGATGATGCTTAATATTCTTCCATTAGGGATTACGATTAAACTATCAACATATTGTTTTAATTCCTTTATGCCTTCATCGGCATTCAATGTTCTGCGTTTGCCTTCCCATGTAAATGGTTTTGTAACAATACCGATGACAAGAGCGCCGAGACTTTTAGCTATTGAAGCAACTATCGGTGCCCCGCCGGTTCCGGTTCCGCCGCCCATACCGCATGTAACAAAAACCATATCGCAGCCGTCAAGAATGCGTGTAATTTTATCACGGTCTTCTTCCGCAGCTTTTTTACCTACGTTGGGATCAGCCCCAGCACCGAGTCCGCGTGTTACATTTGTACCAATTTGGATTTTATGGTGAGCACGGCTTGCTTCAAGAACTTGAGCATCTGTATTCACAGAAACAAATTCAACTCCGTTCAATCCTTTTTTAATCATACTGTTTACAGCATTGCATCCGCCGCCGCCAACACCAACTACTTTAATTTTGGCTGTTAATTTTTGCGGTTCTTCTTTGTCAAGTGTGACAAATTTTAGTCTGTTACCGTTAGTTGTAGTATTGTCAGACATTTCTCCTCCTTGTTGTGGTGTATTTATAATTGTTATAGATTATCAAAAAAATTTTGAATTTTTCTAAAAACTTTTCCTGCGTCAAACTTTTTGTCGCTGCTTGCCTTTGCATCGGAAAAACTATCGGCGATTGATTTACCCGGCATTCCTTTTATTAATCCTGCAACAGTTGCAAATTCAGGACTTCCAACTTCATTCGATAAACCGGAACCGAGATCGAGAGGAACGCCGATGCGGGCGGGCAATCCGAAAACTTCTTCTGCAAGTTCGGGGCATCCTTTTAATAATGAACCGCCACCGGTTAAAACAACTCCGGCTTTAATTTTATTTTTAAATCCTGTTTGGCGTAGTTCGTTGTCGATCAGCGAGAATAATTCTCTCATTCTAACGCTGATAATTTGTGTTAGAAGTGTTACAGGAATTTTTACATTACCGCGTGCGCCTACACCTTTTATGTAAATATCTTCATCGCGGATAATCGCGCTTTCGATTGCATAGCCGTGTTCTTTCTTCAACATTTCAGCGTCGGCTGTAACAATTCCTAAAGTTTCTCTTATATCGTTTGTAACCTGGTTTCCGGCAACACCGATAACTTTTGTATGCTTAATTGCTCTTCTGTGGAATATTGCAATATCGGTTGTTCCGCCGCCTATATCTATCAATAGAACGCCGAGATCTTTTTCGTTTTCTTCAAGAACAGACAT
>CAZRMG010000511.1:0-2448 GCA_964601095.1 uncultured Melioribacteraceae bacterium
ATCCGCCTTTTGCCTAAAGGCATCTGTATCCTCTATCCCGTCCATAACTCCATCATGAATGATGGAGTTGGTATATGCTCTATGTTTCCTCAATTTCGACTTCGGCAACACCTCCTTCTTCCAATGCTTCTTTACATTCTTTACAATCACGGGTTGTTATAATTGGTCGTTTTCCATTTTGCGCCTCATCAGTCAACACTTCTACATCATCATCTGTCCATTCTCGAAGACGGTTTCTTGTTTCTTCAATATCATGTACTGCCGTTAGAATTGCTTTGCATGACATATATATCTCCATTAATAATTTTATTGAGAATTTTTAAGCTGACCGAATAAACCGGGATCGAGAGTAATACCGAAATAAAAATGCCTGCCGATCTGCCATTTATTTCCGTCGCCGTTGAATCTGAATCCAAGAACAACATCGCCTTCGTTTATCAATTTGAAACTTAAACCCATTAGAACAATCAAATCTTTATCTCCCGTTGCACCTATCTGCAAACCCAATGTCGGATTAATTCTTTGAAGAAATGGTGTTGAGTCAGCGAAATAATTCTTAGGATTCATTACTAGAACAAAGTTTGTGATAATTCTAACTTCCGCAAGATTATTAAATACGCCGACACCTGCCCTAATTCTTACACTGCCCGGCAGTTCGGTAAACTTTTCAACGGCTATTGTTTTATCGTTATAAAAAAGTTTCCTATTAACGGAAGCTGTAGGCGCCAGGCGGTAATACCACGAATTTTTTAAATAGTCGTATACAACATTCAACGACAATACTCCAAATGATAATTGAGATTGCTTTATTATTCCTTGGAAGTAACCGTTGCTGTTTACCTTTTCCATATAAATTTCATTTGTATTGGAGATATCCGTCTTATATGTTAGGTGTGTATTTTGAAAGACATCATCAACATGCAGTGTTTTAATTCTACTTATTAAAACTGCGCTGACAGGAGAGTAGTGATAGATTTCTAAAGAATATATTCCTTTCTCAATAAACAGATTTTCAAATTTTCTGACATGCCAATTTTCAAAACCTCCCAGTTTTTTAAGCTGTCGAGATAGTATTTTATCCTCCTTTGAGTATTCAATTAACTTATTAAACGCATCCGGAGAGATTTTCTTAAACAAGGTATCACCAATTTTCATTTTCGAAGAATCTTTACTAATCCTAAGAAGAAAACGACCACGTTCTTTAGTAGCGAAATAAAGATCAGAATAACCGGATTGGATACTGAATGTATCGGGTTTTGTTTTATTGGTTATTATTTTATCATCTCTAGGGAAAATAAAGATGCAATTTTCATTTGGCCCCGGCTTTTCCAATGGAATAATTTTGAATACAGAGTTTGGATAAAACCTAACGACAACCTGATCGCCTGCTTTAATGCTGCCTTTGAGTCTATCAATATCAAAACCTTCTGGCGCGTTACCGTTTTTATCATAGTGCAGGTAATACTGCGTGCATGTATTGTTTATTTGAACTTTATCAATGAATGTGGAATCTTCCTGGGCATAAAACATTTGACTAATAAAACTAACTGCTGTGAAAACTACAGCGGTTGTTAGGTTCATAATATTTTTTAGTGTTCTCATTTTCATATCCATGTTGATTATAAGTATTATGTTTTAGCAGGTTCGTCAGGTTTTTGTTTTGTTGCTTCCGCTTTCTTTAGTTTAATACCAACAATGTTATCAATAGTACCGAGCAGCCACCTTTCCGAAAAACCGGCTATGAATGCAAGTATTAAAAACAATCCCGGCTTGGGGTAATTGTTAATTACTAATTTAGCCGCCGTGGAATCGGGTACAATTAACGGTATTTCAATACCAAAAATTTCACTATTCGAATTGGTTATCAAAGAATCGACATATTGAATTGAATTTGAATCAGTCATATAAAATGTATTGGTACTTATAATTTCCGGTCCTATTGGTGAGATAAGTATAAGATACAACAATAAAGCGCCAATGCCGCCAAGCAGCGGCTGCGTGTAAGTATAAAGTGACAGCAATGCGAATGCAGGCGGCTTGAATTCCAATGTTTGGATTGAAAGAATCCGGCTGAAAAATCCGCCGAGTACGCCGATAACAACGGCATAATGAACAAGCGGATCGCGTAGAATTGAATAAATAAATATCCAAGCCAGAACTCCGATAAAAACCGTAATTCTTATAAACCTTTTCATCAAATCTCTTTTCAAGTCGGTAATCATAAAATTAATGCGCCGAGCTTCATTAATTTCCGAAGTTATTGTGTACAGTATCCTGCGTAAACAATCAGTATCTATTTTTGATTCGTCGGTACATGAGTCAAAAGGAGTCAACTTGCTTTCCCACTCTTTTCTGTCTTCCTCCTTAAGCACATAAAGATTATTCCTAACAATTGATAAGTATGATTGTAATGAATTCAGATCAAACAGGCGGATTAAATGAAGTTCA
>CAZRMG010000512.1:0-2445 GCA_964601095.1 uncultured Melioribacteraceae bacterium
CTTCGAATTCCTGTGAATATGCATAATGTATCGGAAGAAAGAATTTACCGTCCAAGTGCGTGGAATGCTTTCGGTACAATGAATTTGGAATCCGCCGATTTTAATGCATGTAAAAACTTTGGCGCACTTTACATGAAATAAGAAAAGCATCAAAAAAGGCAGCCCATGACTTTATCAAAAATGTTCATCGCAAAAGACGGAAAAAACTATTTTGTAACATTTGTTTTAATAAGCACATTGTTCTTTTTGTGGGGAACATGCAACGGTATGATTGATGTAATGGATAAGCATTTTCAGGATCTATTACATCTTACGAAGGCGCAATCTGCTTGGGTACAATTCGCACATTATCTTGGTTATTTGTTGATGGCTCTTCCCGCAAGTTGGCTTGCAAGTAAGTTTGGTTACAAGAATGGAATAATCATCGGTTTGCTTTTGGTTTCAATCGGGGGTTTTTGGTTTATACCCGCAACCAATATAGCTGCATTCTGGGCTTTTCTTCTTGGTGTTTGCCTAATATCAATGGGACTAACAATTTTAGAAACAGTAGCAAACCCATACACAACAGTACTTGGTCCAAAGGAATTTGCAGCATCGCGTATTAATTTTGCACAATCGTTTAACGGCGTCGGGTGGATTTTGGGACCAATAATCGGAGGCGCATTTTTCTATTCCGAACACGGAGCCGAAGCAGCCCAGCAGCAGTTGTATATACCTTATCTTGTTGTTGCTGTTGTTGTATTGGTTTTGGCAATTGTTTTCTTTTTCTCATACGTACCGGATTTAAATACCGAAGACGAATACCAGCTTAACGATAATTTATCAACAGTAAAAAAATCTATTTGGGCACATCCGCATTTTGTAGGCGCTGTAATCGCGCAATTTTTTTATGTAGCAGCGCAAGCAGGTATTTTTAGCTTCTTCATTAATTATGTTATTGAAGAAGTCCCTGCCATAACTCAAGAAATTGCAAATAGCTGGTTATTTAATGAACGGGTCTCAATTAAAGAAGGTAGTTTTTTTATTAATGAAAAAGGCGCAACTTTTTTATTGGGAACAGTCGGCTTCCCGCTATTTTTGTTGGGAAGAGCTATCGGTGCTGTTATCATGAAGAAGTTAAAATCTTATAATGTGCTGGGCGCTTATGCATTAATCAATTTTGTTGTTTGCGCTCGGAATTTACGGACTTGGTGTTAAAGCAAAGAAAGCTTCAGGTTTTATTGTAATGGCAATAATGGGCGGGGCAATTATGCCTAAGTTGATGGGACATCTTGGGGATGAGTACAATATGTCAATTAGTTTTTTAATGCCGATGATTTGCTTCGCGATAATTTCTGTTTACGGATTCTCTTGGAAAAAACTTAGTAAAACTACTGCGTGAATTAAATCTATTCTGCCGAATATGAATTGGGTAGAATATAAATTTAGTTCCTACCAATTCTTAAAACGGTATGATTTATTACTTTTCTTTTTCCTGTGTAAGTAATATGAATTGATTTATCGTGTGCTTGAATCACTGCGGGATAACTAAACTCGCCATCTTTTTCATTTTCAAGTTGATAAATGTCTTTCCAATTTACGCCGTCGTTGGAAATTGCCACATTGAGAACATTCCTTCCGTAAAACCAATCTTTGCCTTGAACCAGGGGATTGTAAACTAAAATAAAAGAACCATCTTCGAGAGTAACAGCATCAATTCCTGAATTAGGATTTGGAACATTGGTCTTGTTTAATTTTGTCCAACTAATGCTATTGTCAAATGACCATGATTGATAAATCACATTCTGCCTGCTTCTGCAAAGCATTTGCAAATTCCCGTTTGAATGTACAAGAATAGTCGGTTGAATTACACCGACTCCGCTGTCGGCATCAACTTCTACTTTTTTCCATGATGAAAGATTTTCATCCGTAATTTCTAAATGCACTGTCCATTCTTTTTCGTCTAAGCTTTCAACACTAGAAGGACAAATAATTTTCCCATCCGAAAGTTGAACCGGTTTGTTCTTAATTGGTCCGAGAAAATTTTGGGGAAGCATTTCCGGCTCGGTCCAAGTTTTTCCTAAGTCAAAAGATTTTTTTACCATTCCCCACCATTCGCGGGGGTTTTTACCAACCTTATAAAACAGTAATAATTTGTTCTCAAAAGTTTTGAACAATACAGGGTTCCAACACGGTAATTGTTTACCGAGTGAATCTTTGCCAATTACGATTTCAATCGGTGACGACCAAGCATTATCCTTAAAATGTGAAATCCAAATCCCAACATCATTAGCGCCTTCATAAGAACCTGCAAACCAAGCTGCTGCAAAATTGCCCGGTTCAGTCTCCACTATTGTGCTTGAATGACAAGATTCGAAAGTACCGGATGGAAAAATTGTTGAATCGGAAACTGTATATATATTAAAACCATTTAATGGTTGAGCAGATAAAACGACTCCGTACAAA
>CAZRMG010000513.1:0-2433 GCA_964601095.1 uncultured Melioribacteraceae bacterium
TGTACGGCATAAAAATTTTCCTATTGAAGGAATTCAGTTTCATCCTGAATCCATATTAACTCCCGATGGAGAAATCTTAATTAAAAACTGGCTGGCATTATGAAAGAATATCTTGAAAAAGTAATCAATGGAGAGAACCTCACATTCGACGAAGCATACAATGTTATGTATTCAATAATGAGCGGCAACGAGAACAATTCAAAAATCGCTTCGCTACTAACCGCATTAAAAATTAAAAAAGAAACTGCCGAGGAAGTTGCGGGATTTGTAAAAGCAATGCGAGAAAAAGTTATTAAGTTGAATTGCGTTTCAAATAACGCTATTGATGTTTGCGGCACGGGCGGCGACGGTTCCGGCTCATTCAATATTTCAACAGCCGTTGCGTTTGTTGTTGCAGGCGCAAATGTTAAAGTTGCAAAGCACGGCAACCGTTCCATATCAAGTAAAAGCGGAAGTTCTGATGTTCTTCATGAACTTGGCGTTAACGTTCAATTGTCCCCCGAATTTTCCGCAAAGGCATTGGATGAAATCGGCATTGCTTTCCTTTTCGCCCCGCTTTATCACCCTGCAATGGCTCACGTTGCGCCGATAAGAAAAGAACTTGAGTTCAGATCGATATTTAACATACTCGGACCTTTAACAAATCCGGCCGGAACAAAGCGCCAGTTAATCGGGACATTTGATAATTATACTTCAAAACTAATGGCTGACGCGGTTAAATATCTCGATATGGAAAAGGTGTGTTTTATTTGTACAAACAATTCTTTTGATGAAATAACTTTAACGGACACAACAAATATTATTGAAACCACGGGCAATTCATCAATGCATTTATATCAGGTGAGTAATGAAACATTTAATTTTCCAAAACTAAATTCTGGCGATATAGCAGGCGGCTCTGCCGAATTAAATGCAAAAATTATTTATGATATTTTTAACGGAAGAGAAAAAACTCCCGGCTACTACATTGTTGCCGCAAATGCCGCATTTGCTTTAAAAGTTGCAGGAATAAGCGATGACATAAAAGATTGTCTCTACGTTGCGGAAGAATCTATTCAATCCGGTAGAACACTTAATAAATTACTCGAGCTAAAAGAATTCGGAGAGAAGAACAAATGACGATACTTGAAAAAATTCTTCAAGCAAAAAAAACAGAAGTTGGATTTCTTCATAAGCGTTTTACAAGAGACAGTTTTGTAAATACAGAGCTGTTCGAGACAAAACCTTTGGATTTTAATGCAGCTTTGCTCAAAAAGCGTAAGATTAATACCGTTGCCGAAATTAAAAAAGCTAGCCCATCAAAAGGAGTTATAAGAAAAGATTTCGATCATCTTGAAATAGCAAAAAATTATATGCGCGCCGGGGCAGATGCAATTTCCGTGTTAACAGATAAATTATTTTTCCAAGGAGATATTTCACATCTGAAAGAAATTGCAGAAATTAAAATCGTTCCCCTTCTTCGTAAGGATTTTATAATTGATGAATTTCAAATCTTAGAAGCAAAAGCAAACGGTGCAGACGCAATATTGTTAATTGCCGAAGCTCTTTCGAAACAGCAAATCAACGAGCTTTCATTAATTGCATTTGAAAGCAAATTGCAAGTACTTCTCGAAGTTCATTCCGCCGCTCAATTGGATAAAATTAATTTCGCACAGAACAAAATAATAGGAATAAATAATCGTGACCTCTCAACTTTCCGCGTCGATATAAATACAACAAAAGAAATTGCAAAATTAATTCCGCCGGGTATTACCATTGTTTCCGAAAGCGGTATCTCCACAAAAGGCGATTTGGAATTTGTAAAAAATACAGATACACACGCCGTGCTCGTTGGCGAGCACTTTATGAAAACTTTTAACATTGAATTGGCTTTAACACAATTTATTGAATGGTGCAGCTTTGCAAATTAAAATTTGCGGAATAACAAACCTTAACGATGCGATGCTTTGCTCAAATCTTGGAGCTGATGCTCTGGGATTCATATTTTATGAAAAAAGCAAAAGATTTATCGGTTACGATAATGCGGGAGAAATAATTAAACAATTACCGCCGTTTGTTTTTAAAGTTGGAGTTTTTGTAGACGAGGATATTAAAAAAGTGAATTCTGTTGCAAAAACAATTGGGTTAAATGCCGTTCAACTTCACGGAAACGAAACGCCGGAATACGTGGATAGTATTTCTATGCCGGTTATTAAGAGTTTTAGAGTTGATGATAATTTCGATTGGACAAGAATTGACGAATTCAGAAACTGCCGTATTTTACTCGATGCATTTTCACCAAACGAAATGGGCGGAACCGGAAATAAATTTAATTGGAATTTTATCCCGCAAAAATTAAAAAGTAAAATTATTCTTTCCGGCGGAATATCTGTTGCGAATCTTGAAGCAGTATTTAATAAAGGATCTTAAGGGAGCTAGGCCTATGCCGCCGGC
>CAZRMG010000514.1:0-2428 GCA_964601095.1 uncultured Melioribacteraceae bacterium
GCTGTCGGTTCGTTAATAATTCTTCTAACTTTTAAACCGGCAATTTCACCAGCATCTTTTGTAGCTTGTCTTTCTGCATCATTAAAATATGCCGGAACAGTTATTACAGCTACCGTTACTTCTTGACCTAGATAATCTTCTGCGGTTTTTTTCATTTTTTGTAAAACCATCGCTGATATTTCCGGCGGTGAATAAAGACGATCCGTAATTTTTACTCTTGCCGAACCGTTTTCACCGGCAACAACTTCATAAGGTACTTCGGTAACTTCTTTATCAACTTCATTTCGAACTCTTCCCATAAAACGTTTTATCGAATAAACAGTATTCTTCGGATTTGTAACGGCTTGTCTTTTTGCGGGTTGTCCGACTAATCGTTCGCCGTTTTTAGCAAATCCAATTACAGATGGGGTAGTTCTTCCGCCTTCTGAATTTGGTATCACAACCGGTTCATTACCTTCCATTACCGCTACGCACGAATTTGTTGTTCCTAAATCGATGCCTATAATTTTTCCCATTTTCTTTACCTTCTAAGTTTAATAAAAGAATGAGAGCTGAAGATTTACTTCAGCTCAATTATTTTTTCAGTTTTTGTTTTTTCTTCTAATTTTTTCAAAGATACATGAAGCATTCCGTTATCAAATTTGGCGTCAACTTTTTCGGAATCAACTTCAACCGGTAAAGTGAAACTTCTTTTGAATGAACCGTAAGTTCTTTCGCTTCTGTAATAATTTCTTTCTTTTTCTTCGGTTTCTTTTTTCTTTTCGCCTTCAATTGTTAAAATGTTATCTTGCAATGTAATTTTGATATTATCTTTTTTTACTCCTGGAATTTCAGCTTCAACAATAATGTTGTTCTTGTCTTCGGATATATCAATTCTAGGAGAAAAATTATCGGAAACATTAAATCCATAATTTGAAAAATCGTCAAAATATCTTTGGATTCTGTCATGTAATGTTTCCAATTCACGTAAGGGTTCAAATTTAATGAGTGTCATTTTATCCTCCGATTTATTTATTTGTTTTTGTTACAATATTAACAATGACTGTGCCATTCATTAAATAATGCCTTAAGTTATTACAAAATAATGAATTACAAGAAATTGACGATATATTTAATTATTATGTAAAAATGCCACAAGAGCGGCTTAAAATTCAACATGTCTGAAATTACGACAGAATATATGTCAAAGTACTGCAATTGAAATTAGGAGGTAATGGTGTTCAACATTGAAGAATTTGATATAAAACTCGATACCGAATTTCTCGGTAGAAATTTTATTTATTGTGATGAAGTTGATTCAACTAATACAGTATTACTAACTTCAAAAGATTTTAAACAAAATGGAACGGTTCTTCTTTCCGAATTTCAGAGTAAGGGAAGAGGAAGAAAAGAAAGGGCATGGATTAGTAATGCCGGTCAAAATTTAACTTTCTCTATTCTGCTCAAACAGGATTTTGATGAAAACAATATTAACTTGATAAACTTTGGTGCATCTTTAGCCGTTGCCCAATCAATAGAAAATTTGTTTCAACTTGACGTAGAATTAAAATGGCCAAATGATGTTTTGGTTGAAAAGAAAAAAATTGCAGGTATCCTGCTTGAATCTACGTCAAAGGCAAATAAAATTCACAAAGTTGTTGTTGGAATAGGAATAAACGTAAACCAACCGAATTTTCCTGGTAAATTCGAAATTCAGCCGACTTCAATCCGCCGTGAGTTCAAATCAACGGTTAATCGTGAAAGATTGCTGAGCGAACTATTAAATATTTATGAATCAATTTTAGAGACAGCCGAAAAACATCCGAAGAAAATATTTAATGATTGGCGCGACCGCTGTAAAATGATTGGTGAAAAAATAAAAATTATTGAAGGTGATAAAATTAAAACCGGTGTGTTTGACGATATTGATGATAACGGTTATTTAATCTTAAAAGTTGGCGACAAAAAAGAGAAAATTCACCACGGCGATGTAAGTTTAAGGTGATAATGAAAGGGATTTTTTGATGCAAGTTTATTTTGATAATGCTGCTACTACTCCCCTGCACCCTAAAGTATTAGAAAAAATGCTGCCCTATTTAACAGAAAAGTTCGGCAACCCATCATCAATTCATTCATTTGGAAGAAGAGCTCGCGTTGCAATTGAAGAATCGAGAGAAATAGTTGCGGCATTTATAAATGCTAATCCTAGTGAAATATATTTTACAAGCGGTGGGACAGAATCAAACAATTTTATTATACGCGGGATTGCACAAACTGAATTTTCGGAATCGGGTAGAAATAAAATAATAACTTCAAGAGCGGAACATCACAGCGCATTGGATTCGATTTCGTATCTAACAACGAAGGGATTCCACTCTTCAGTAATTAATACAAATTTTGATACGTCAATCGATAGTGAATCTGTGCAAAATGAGATCGACAACCAGAC
>CAZRMG010000515.1:0-1075 GCA_964601095.1 uncultured Melioribacteraceae bacterium
CCGACGCATAAATACGGGTAATGATAAATTTCAGACATCGGCGGAACAAACTGATTTGAATTCGTAAAAACAGATTTGAGTAAATAAAACAACAGAGTATTACCGAATTCCAAACCCATAGCATCTTTTCCGTATTCTGGCGAAAAATAATCCGGATGAATTGCAAGTATGTAATCAACCGGCGGAAGATGTGTAAAGCCGTAAATCAAAACAATTAAACATGCTACAAAACCTGCAATCGGTCCTGCAATTCCAATATCAAACATTGCTTTGTTGTTGTGAATAACCGATTTGGTTTTTATAACAGCACCCATAGTTCCGAAATTAAAAAATCCTGGTATCGGCGGAAATGGTATAAAATAAGGTAATGTTGCTTTAACTTTGTGTTTTACTGCCGCGAAATAATGCCCAAACTCATGAACACCAAGTATGAAAAGAATTGAGATAGCATAAGGTAATCCCCTCAATAATTCGGCTATTTCATAAGGGCCCATGCTGCCTGTAGTCCATTGAATACCTGCAATAACAGTAGTAAAAAATGTTATAACAAACAGAACAACGTTCAACAAATAACGTTTCTTTGTCTGCTGCTTGGGAAAGATTTTAGAAAACGTTTCCGAAAAATTATCCGGCATATTATAAATCCAAGTTTATACCAAGTGCAAAATATTCTTTGTCAAAATCGAAATATTCACCGTGTATGCTTTTACCTGAGAAATAATTTAAGTAAACACTCAATCCTTTACCTTCGGCTTTCCCGAATTTAACACCAACCGAAGCTGAATGGTTAGCAGTATATTTATCAAGATGTGTAAGTTTATAGTCGTAACCGATAAAGGGCGTTAAATTTTCAGAAATAATGTTTTTAAACTCAACAGTACTTGTGTCGGATATTTCGTCTTTTTGTGAATGTAGCCTGTTAAACTCATTGTTTAGTTCCTCAATCTCACGTTCCAAGTTGGAAATATTAGCATTACTGTGTTTAAACTCAGTGATTAGTGCTTGAGTTAGGCACACCATAGTAGAGGCATTGTTGATAATCTTAATTATTTCATCCTCTGTCAACTCGGATCTA
>CAZRMG010000515.1:1085-2422 GCA_964601095.1 uncultured Melioribacteraceae bacterium
TTTTGTGAAATAATATTGTTAAAGAAATAATCGAAACCAACCTGATAATTATCTTTATTAATTATTGAAGGAGTAACATGGAACAAGTAAGTAAAACCGGCATACGCACGGAATGAATTTATTTTATAATACGGCATCAATTCAATAAACTCACGACTGTAAACACGCGGATTATGCCCGTCCCGCCATTGATTATTTATGCCGTCGTAGTGTCCGTCAACAAAATGTGCGCTGATATGACTAATTCTTAAACGTGCACCATATTCATTTTCGTTATCAACAATTTTTTTATAAGCGGCATTAATTCCAAAAAGATAATCAACAGCATCAACAGGAAAATGAAAATTCTTTTCGCCGCGGAGTAAAGTATATGTAAAAAGATCGGCGCCGAAAGAGAATGTTTCATCATTGCATTTTTCATAACGGACAATATCTATTGAATTGCCGATATCAAGCCGAAGTTCATTCTTCCCCATTTGAAATACAAAACCAAGCTTCGGTTCGAGTGTATTTGCAGTGAAAGGTTGGATTGTTAAATCATCGGGAAATAATTCCAATTTATTTTGAGCAAATGAAACAGTTGAGAACAACAGCAGAAATACAGAAATATTTTTATTCATAATATTTATAAACTATTCCGAAATAATTAAGTATTGGTTTTATTAAACATTCTGCACTCTAAACTCTAAAATCAGTATTCTCTCCCTTTCCATCTTACTTTTTGATTCGTTAATACAAAAAAAGGAAGAAGAATGACATAAACAATAAAGTAGATTTCAAAGGCAATGAAATGACTCAGTTTCATTGTCAGCTTCAGTTTTTTGAATACAGGATAAACAAAAAAGTAATCAACAAATATTTTAAAGAGGCACAAATATAAAGCCGCCGGGGTGAAAAACAAAGGTGTTAATAACATACAAATGTGAGAAATAAATCCCCAAGCCATTACAAGATAACCGATAAAATCGCTATTCATGCCGCCAACTCCCCATCGTTTCTTCTGCCAAAAAAGTGTTTTCCAATCAACGCATGGCTTTGAAGTTACTAAAGCTCCTTCATCTAGCGGATAAATTATTTTATATTTTTTTGTTTTTGAAATTGCCATTAATAAATTAAAATCTTCCGTAACCGAGAATTTAATTTTTTCGTAACCGCCGACTTCATTGTATGCGGATTTTCTATACGCCATATTATTGCCGATACAGCTTAAAGGTTTTCCTAAATTTTGTGCCCCAGCCGCAACTGTAAGCAGATAAATAAAATCTATTGACTGCATTCCTGAAAAAGCATTATCACTTTTTTGATTGGTAAAATAAATAATATCCACCATTGTAGGC
>CAZRMG010000516.1:0-2421 GCA_964601095.1 uncultured Melioribacteraceae bacterium
TTGAACGAGTAAATTATACACTTTGCAAAATTATCGCCGCCAAGTCGCTTGTTAACTTTTTCGTTTAAAAGTCTATAATAATCTGCAGTGGAAACCCAGCTGGCGCCGCCAACAAGTCCAATCGTTTTCATTTTTATGTCCCGTTTTTCTTTTACTAAAACTAATAAAAATATTTATCGCCTGAGATTTTTTAACTAAATAATTTTCGCAATTCTTCAACAATGCTTTTAACTTTCTTTTTAAGAAGGAAATTTGGGAGAACAAGTATTTATGCATTTGTATGAATTACAAAAATAGAACTGTAATTAAAGAACAATTAATGATATTTTTTGAAAGGATATAAATGATATTTAAATCCAATCTATGAGTAAGAGGAGACATGAAAAAAATATTGTTACTTCTTTATGCTATTATAGCGTCTTCAATAATTGATGCACAGGACTTTACGCAAGAAACAAAACAACAACGCGACGAAAGAATGGAATGGTGGCGCGAAGCACGCTTCGGTATGTTTATTCATTGGGGTTTATATTCTATTCCCGCCGGCGAATGGAACGGTATAAAAACATATGCGGAGTGGATTCGAACACAAGCTCAGATTCCTCTCGAAGAGTACGATAAATTTGTCGATCAATTTAATCCCGTTAAATTCAATGCCGACAATTGGGTGCACACCGCTAAAGCAGCGGGTATGAAATACATCGTAATTACTTCCAAACATCACGACGGATTTTGTTTGTTCGATTCAAAATATACCGACTTCGATATTATGTCCACTCCATTTAGAAGAGATGTTTTAACGGAACTTTCCGGGGCATGTAAAAAGGAAGGAATAAAGTTATGTTTCTATCATTCAATAATGGATTGGCATCATCCCGATTATTTGCCTCGTAGGGATTGGGAAAAAGCAAGATCGACCGAAGGCGCAGATTTTGAAAGATATGTTGCACATCTTAAAAGCCAATTGAAAGAACTCGAAACTAATTACGGAAATCTCGGTGTGTTATGGTTCGACGGTGAATGGGAAAAAACATGGAGCGACGAAAGCGGGCGCAATCTTTATAATTACGTAAGAAGTTTACAGCCGCAAATAATTGTAAACAATCGTGTAAGTTCCGCGAGAAGCGGTATGGAAGGATTTACTGTTGAAGGCGGATTTGCCGGTGATTTCGGAACACCTGAACAAACTATTCCCGCAACGGGCTTGCCCGGTGTTGATTGGGAAGCATGCATGACTATGAATGATTATTGGGGCTACAATAAAAATGATAAAAATTGGAAATCGGCAAAAGAAATTTTACAAATGTTAGCCGACATTGCATCGAAGGGCGGAAATTATTTATTGAATGTCGGTCCGACTGCCGAAGGAGTTTTCCCGCAAGAAAGCATCGAGCGTTTGGCTAAGATCGGCGAATGGATGAAAAAAAACGGTGAAGCAATTTACGGAACAAGCGCGAGTCCATTTCGAAAATTAGATTGGGGAAGATGTACACAGAAAACAACATCGGAAGGTACAAGATTATATCTGCATGTATTTGACTGGCCTGCGGATGGTAAACTAATTGTTCCAGGAATTTATAACGAACCGAAGACAGCATATGTCCTTGCTGACGAAAAGAAAACTTCTCTAACAGTTGAAAGAAAAGAAGACGCATTAGTTATTTCTGTCCCGGTTAAAGCGCCGGATGAAAATAACAGCGTTATAGTTTTAGATGTTGTTGGAAAAGCCGATGTTAATAATCCGCCGTTGATTGAAGCCGATGGAAATATATTTGTTGGTACACATGAAGTTTCGATCAAATCCGAACATGATAATATTGAAATCCAATATACACTCGACGGAAGCGAACCTACTATTGAATCTCAAAAATCCGACGGGAAAATTATTTTGACAAATTCCGCTGTTATCTCAGCGCGTTGTTTTAGAAATGGGAAACCTGTCAGTGCCGTTGCAAAAGATGCTTTCACAAAAGTTGTTCCTAAAACTTCAGTAAATGTTGAAAATGTAGAGCCCGGAGTTTTGTATAAATACTTCGAAGGTAAATGGAATAAACTACCCGACTTCAATTCAATGAAAGCTTTGAAAGAAGGAACGATTCCGAATTTTACAATTGTCGATGAAAAAGCAGTGGATAATTTTGGAATAGAATACACGGGATTTATAAATATACATGAAGACGGCGTTTATAACTTTTTCACTTCGTCGGATGACGGAAGCCGCTTGTTTATTGGCGATAAATTAATTGTAGATAATGATCTTGAACACGGGGCTGTAGAAAGATCGGGTTCAATTGCTCTCGCAAAAGGACTTCATCCAATACGCGTATTATTTTTTGAAAGCGCAGGCGGCGAGGAGTTGAAAGTTTATTATCGTGGAGTAGGAATTTTGAAAAAGGAAATTCCCGAGGATGTATTGTTTCA
>CAZRMG010000517.1:0-2397 GCA_964601095.1 uncultured Melioribacteraceae bacterium
TGAAGCAGCCTGATAAATAGCTAACTTGGTGTTCATGTCACCAGTTAAAGTAGCGGCATACAGTAATTCTTCGAGAGATAAGCTCTGAGGATTTGACTGAGCTGCGGCCAGAAGCTGTTCGTCAGATTTACCAGTTACTTCGATGTTTACAGTATATTTCGATCTTCTTAATTCAGGAAGGATTTTAACCTTGATGTCGTCGTAAGCAGCAGAAATGTTTTTGATTTCTTTTTCGCGAACAACAGGATCAGAATACATAGAAAGAACACGAAGAATTAATTCTTTGTCTTTTACGTCTGATTTTTCCATTAAAGCTTTGAAACCATCCCAGTCTTCAGCAGTTACTAAATATTTGAAGATGTCGTCAGAAACGAGTTGTGTTTTTCCTTTCTTCAGGTCTTTCTTCAATACATTATCAGCAGAAGATTTACGTTTGTCAGAAAGTTTTTCGTTCAGTTCAACAGGTCCGTCAGGAGAAGCATAAGCTGAAATCTCAATAGAAGTAATGGTCTTGGAAGAATCTGCTACGAGTTCTTTAATAGAATTTTTCAGATTAGCTATTTCTGGTTTCTTCAATTCCGAAGGACGAACGTCGGCTTTGTTAATTAAATACTTAATGTCGGCTTCCATTTTGTCGCTGGTAACGCGAACAAATTTGTCGCCAAGCATAATAGCGCGAGGATCCTTAACTACTAATAATTCGGTAGCAATTACACCATCGGCAATTTTAATTTCTGGGAAATCGGCAGTTTGTTTACCCATTGTTCCTTTACCACGAACAACAAGTTCGGACATCTGCATTTCAGGTTTGTAAGCAACTTTATCGGTGTAAGAGAAACTTCCACCTTCAGCATACTTGATAACCTTTTCGTTAGCTTGTACGCTTTCTCCTTGCAATTTCTGGTCTTTCAGTGCAGTTTCACCGCCTTGACCCTTAATTACGGGAGTCATTACTACAGATGCTTTTTTGTTGAAATACTTAGGTGGAATAGATCCATCTATCTTAACTTCTACTTCGCCTCCCTTAACTTCAAGAGGACTTGGTGTTACCGTATACTTTACATCTTTAGCAGCTTCTTTCATTTTATTTAAGCTACCACAGCTGGATACAATGACAACAGCCAAAGATACAATAATTAAAGAAAATTTATTTTTCATAGTCAAGTGGTTATTTGTTTTTTAACAGTTCAAATATATACCTGGTTGATTATACAAACTTAACAATGTTTTTGAATAAAAAAAAGCCCCTCAACAATATTACTACAAAATAGATGGTTAAGGCACTACTTTGTTAATTCCGGGTTCGTATTCCTTCGAAAAGATCAGTTCTGCAAGCTTTTCAAAATCAGAAGTTTTCTGAACAAAATCAAGATCATTCATATCTATCATCAAAATGGTTAAATCTTTTTGATGTCGGAAAAAATCCATATATCCTTCCTGAATTTTAACTAAATATTCCTTTTGGATGTTTTGTTCAAAATACCTTCCCCGATTTTTTATATTCCGCATCAGCTTATCCAAGCTTAGGTGCAGATAGATGTACAAATCGGGTTTTACAATGTTTGTGTTGATGATATCAAACACCTGACGATAAAGCTTGAACTCATCTTCGGTAAGTGTAGCCCGCGAAAAAATCAACGATTTCATAAAATAGTAATCCGAGATGGTAAGCGGCTGAAAAAGATCCATGTCGTTCAGCTCTTTGTTTAACTGGACATAGCGCTCTGCAAGAAATGAAAGCTCCAGATGAAATGAGTATTTTTCTGGGCTAGAATAAAATTTTGGCAGAAAGGGATTGTCGTAATATCGCTCAAGCACAAGCTTCGCATCATAGCGTCCCGAAAGCATCTTGGCAAGCGTAGTTTTGCCGGCACCAATGTTTCCTTCAACAACTATATAGTTATATGGCTTCATTCGTTTAAGTTGAACTCACCAAGTACGCAAAATTACCGGTGAAAATAAAAGAATAAATTATGGAGATTTTTTGAAATAAAAAAATCCCGCATACCATAACAGTAAGCGGGATTTTGCAGAAATATTTTATTCTGGTTTAGCGTCTTTGGCTCTTTCAGGCCGTGGGAGCAATGCTTTACGCGAAAGTTTAAGCTTTCCGGTTTTTTTGTCAACTTCGAGCAGTTTTACTTCAACCATATCGCCTTCTTTCAATACTTCATCCACTGAGTTCAAGTGCTTCCAGTCGATTTCGGAAATATGGAGCAATCCATCTTTTCCGGGAAGTATTTCGATAAATGCCCCAAAAGCCAGTATTGATTTTACTTTGCCTTTGTATACTTTGCCAACTTCAGGAACTTCAACAATAGCATTGATACGAGCCAATGCAGCATCGATAGATTCTTTATTATCGGCTGAAATATCGATTACGCCTCTGTTATCAAC
>CAZRMG010000518.1:0-1436 GCA_964601095.1 uncultured Melioribacteraceae bacterium
AAAATCATTCTCAATTTCTTTTCCGTTTCGGTTAACTAAATCCCATGGGTAATTGATTAGCTGCTCATCAGTTTCTATTCGTTGAATATCATTTACATTTTCAAAAGATAAATAATCATTTGAGAAACCCTGAACCTTATCAATATTTTCTTTTGAAAGTCTTGCTGCAATTACAGAATTACCATTTTGTAAAATAAAATCAGCTTTCTGTTTTTGAATAAGCTTATAAAGAGCATCGGAAAAGATTATTCTACCGTTTATAAATAAGATAGAATCAGAAGTAGTAAAATCTCGGGAATTTTTCGGATACCTTTCATTTACTGCATCGGTTAGAAAACTCCGGCAATGAAGTATAAATTTCGATTTCGGAAATCTTAATGATATTTTTTCCCTTAAAGTTAGAATTCCGCATCTTAAATCGTAAACCGGTCTTAAGTAAACAATAGGTTGAAGATTAACCACACCTTCATCTTCAAATAAGCATATAGTATTTTTCATATTATCATAAATGGTTTGTTCTTGCGGGCAAATTAATTAAAAAATCCAACACTGTGCAAAGAGAAGGTTAGAAATAAAGTTCTTAATTCAACTAAGTAAGTATTAATGAAAAGTTTTGATGAACCTTTTGTAATTTTGCCAATAGTTTTGAGTTTAATATATTACAGATATGAAAAAGCCAAGTAAAAAAATATTTATTATACCTGCCGTGTTCATATTATCCATAGCGGTTATTCTTATTATTTTGGACGTAATTGTTTTGCCTTTATATGTTAGTTCCGATGAATATACAGTTCCAAAAGTAGTTGGATTGAACAAGGATGAAGCCATTAAAGTACTAACTGATATGAATTTGAGTCCCATTGTAACCACTTCTAGGTTTGATGAAAAATACGGTAAAGATGAAGTTATATTCCAAAAACCATTGCCAAATGCCAGGGTAAAGGAAGGCAGAAGAATTTATCTTACGATCAGCGGCGGCGAACAGATGGTTACAATTCCGAATCTTATAAATAAAACAATTCGTGATGCCCAAATTACACTTGAAAGAATTGGTCTTTTGACCGGCAAAATCGACAGTGTTGAATCGGAATTCCCGGTAGGCATTGTTTGCGATCAAGAGTTTTTAGAAGGCAGAGAAATTGCAACGGGAAGTACCGTGGGCATTTCTATAAGTTTAGGACCTCAAATAGGAATGATACGTGTTCCTGGAATTCTGGGCAAAAATTTAAATGAAGCAGAAAAAATATTAAAATCGAATTCTTTGAGCATTGGTTTAAGATCTTATATTACATCTTCAACCATGCTGCCGAATACAATTGTGGATCAACAACCAAGTGAAGGCAGTTTAGTTCCGGTAAACGACAGCATTAATGTTGTATTAACTCAATCAGATTAACATGAAAGAAACCAAGATATTAGCCCCATCAATATTAAAC
>CAZRMG010000518.1:1446-2396 GCA_964601095.1 uncultured Melioribacteraceae bacterium
TGCAAATTTAGCTCAACAGATACGTTTTGTTGAAGCAGGCGGTGCAGATTGGATACACTGCGATATTATGGACGGGCAGTTTGTTCCGAATCTTACTTTCGGACCAATGATAGTTGCATCAATAAGAAAAGCGACTAAACTTCCGCTCGATGTTCACCTTATGATCAAGAAACCCGACAATTTAATTAATGAATTTGTAAGTGCCGGGGCTGATTATATTACTGTCCACCAGGAAGATAATGTTCATCTAAATAGAACATTAACAACAATTAAAGAACTTGGCGTAAAAGCTGGGGTCGCATTAAATCCTTCGACACCTGTTGAAACGTTGAAAGAAGTTTTTGATTTGGTTGATATGATTTTGATTATGTCGGTTAATCCCGGATTCGGCGGACAAAAGTTTATAGATAATTCTGTAAATAAGATTGTAAAATTATCTTCAATCCGCGAAAAGATGGGATATAAATTTTTGATTGAAGTTGACGGCGGGATAAACAGAGATAATCTAAAAATTGTTTCCGATGCAGGATGCAACGCTTTTGTAATCGGTAATTCAATTTATGGAAGCGATAATATTACCGCTGCCGCTGTTGAGTTTAAAAATATTCTTACAAAATAATTTTGTTGAATATATATTTTGAAATCTCTTCATTAAAGTCGGTTTTATTTTTATTTTATTTGCACAAAATTCTGCAGGGGCTCATTTGATTATTCAACTGGTAGATATATACTATCCGAATGTATTCAAAAGATATAGTTTGAAGTATAACATCTTCCGTGATTTGTATGAAAAAGATTTAATGGGACTCGAAATCCGTGCGATTAATCAAAAGCTTGCCAATAAAATCAAAAAAATAATTTTATCGAATAAAGAGATCTGCTATTTACACTCAAACAAAAATACTGGTCACGATGATTTGCTTGCACTGGGTTCATTCGGAATATTTAAA
>CAZRMG010000519.1:0-2390 GCA_964601095.1 uncultured Melioribacteraceae bacterium
TATCCTTTTTAGACAAATGAATATGAACATTTTTATCTGCAGGAGTATATTTAATTGCATTACTAACTAAGTTCGAAATTATCTGCCGGAAAAGTTTTTCATCTATTTTAACATGTAAAGTTTTTAATTCGGTGTTAAATATAATATTCGGCACATCAATGTAACTGCCGCGGAGGTCTGATACAAGTTGATTAATTAACTCAACAATTTCCTGTTCGCTGTACTTGGCTTCAAGTTTGCCGGAATCTGCCCTGTTAATTGTTATTACATCATCCAACAACTCGGTTAGATAGTCAACCGATTTTGTAATTTTGGAGTAGTGTGAATTTTTATCATCCCTTGTAAGTTTATCCTCATAGTATTCCAATAATTCCAAGGAAGATAAAATAGTGGAAAGCGGGGTTCTGAATTCGTGGGAAACCATCGAAACAAAACGCGATTTCATTTGGTTGAGATCCTGCGAATGTTTTAACGCATTGCGAATTTCACCTTCGGCTTTTTTTCTAAGACTTATATCGTGCGCCGCGCCGAGTACCAATTGTTTTCCTTCGATTAAAACGGGATATGTATTTAACTCAATATTGGCGATGCTTCCGTCTTTGCGCGTTATTTCCAATTCCGCCGGTCCCGTCGGAACGTTTTCCCTGCTTTTAGCAAGGATTGTTTCGATAATTGACAAATTGCCTTCATTGAATAATTTTGTTTGAACATGATTTTTGCCGATCAATTCTTCCTTAGTATATCCAAAAGAAATTTCCGCTTCTTTGTTGCCGTCAATAAAAATGCCGTTATGATCCAACAAGAAATATGCTTCGGGTGCGTAGTCGAATAATATTTTTAATCTTTCCTCCGAACTTCTTAATTGACTTTCAACAATCTTTCTTGCTATTGCACCGCCGATATCACTTGCCAATGTTGATAAAATCGCAATCTCCGATTCGCTCCACAGACGTTCATTTTTACAATCATTAAATCCTATAAAACCCCAGAACTTGCCGAACACCTCTATAGGAACATTTATAATACATTTTATGGATTCGGCTTTTAATATCCGTTCAATATTTTTTGGAAAATCGGATGCTACACCAACTACCGGTATTCCCGATTGAAGTTGTTTTAACATTTTTGCGCATAACATGTTGTTGTTGTAAAGCGATGTTACATTTGATTTTGGAATCAGTGAAATATTCCAATCATAGATAAGTCTGCATGATATCGACTCGCCTTCAACCTGGTTTTCATAAATATAAGCTCTGTCCACGTCTGCAGCTTTACCAATTGCTTCAAGTGCATTCATTATTTTCACATCAAAATCTTCAAGAGTAAATAAAATATTAGAAGCAGATGCAACTCCTTGTAATAATCTATCTTTCCTAAATAATTCACTCTCAACATTTTTCATTGCGGTAATATCTCTACCAAAACTAAATACACTTATTAGCTTACCGACTTGATCAAATTCCGGAATAAGAACCCAGTCAATCCACAGATCATCTTTAACCATAAATTCAGTTCTGCTTTTTACCTTATTCACGAAAACATTATCAAGAGTATTTTTCCACATTTTAATTATTTCGGTATCGAAGCTAAAATTATCAAGTGGCTGCCCGAGCAATTTTTCTTTTCCTAAACCTATAACTCGATAAACTGCGGGATTCATATATAAGACTTCGTGTTTCGAATTAAAACGCATTATCAAGTCGTCAGAATTTTCTGCAAGTGCTTTGAATTTTTGTTCGCTTAATCTTAGTTCTTCAGTCCTCTGCTCAATTAGTTCGGCAAGATGTTCCTGATATTTTTTTAATTCGTTCTCCAATATTTTTCTATCAGTTATGTCAATCTTAATTCCAAGATATTGATTGATCTTACCGTTGGAACTATATAGCGGGAAAATGAAAGCTAATTCCCAGAATAATTCCCCGTTTTTCTTTTTGTTAAGGAGTTCACCGCGCCATTGTTTGCCCGAAGAAATTACTTTCCACAAGTCCTCATAAACCTCTTTATCTGTATCACCTGATTTTAATATTCTCGGATTTTGCCCCCTTACTTCTTCGAATGTATATCCGGTCTGCTCAAGGAATCGGGGATTCACATATTCAATATTACCATCAAGATCGGTAATTATAACAGAAGTTGGGCTTTGTTCAATTCCGCTTGAAAGCTGTAAAATTAATTCCTCGTCATGTTTACGCTGCGTTACATCTTTTATGAATCCCTCAAAATGTTCGCTTGTTCCGTCATATGATTTCATAACATAAGCAGAAAGTTCAATCCAAATTTTTTCACCATTCTTCTTTTCCCATTCAAGTTCATTATCAACTATCGACTTGTTCTTTAACAGATGCTTTATTAAAAGTCTTCTGTCTTTCTTATTGAAATACAACTCCTCC
>CAZRMG010000520.1:0-2386 GCA_964601095.1 uncultured Melioribacteraceae bacterium
ACTTCTACAGGTGCTTCGGTTTCCTGTTCGGAATCGGTACGATCCGTTCGCTTTTTCTGGAATTCGGAAATCTTCTTGTAATGTTTTTCGGCTTTTTCAATATCCTTTTTGAAAAAAAGTTTTATGTCGCCAAGCATTTCTTCGGAAAGAATTGACATATGTCCTTTTACTTCATAACCTTTCTTTTGAAGAAACTCAATTATTGATTCCGTAGAGAGATTATACTCCGACGCAAATTTGTAGAGACGTATTTTTTTTTCTTTAGCTGTTTCCGGCATTTGTATTAACCTATTTAAGAGAATTATTTTTATTCATTTCTTCCGCAAAAAACGCGGATAACTTTTTGATCTTGCTCATGCTCTTGATCTTGATCTTACTCTTATTTTATTCCTCTTCCTCAAATTGATTTTCGAGTATTTCAATAATTTGTTTTGCTCTTTCTTCATCAAGTCCTTCAATCTCTTTCAACTTATCAATGCCCGCAGTTAAAACTTCGAGAGCAGTATCGAAACGATTATTAATAAGCAGTTCAACTATTTCAGGAGTGAGCTCTTCTTTCAATTCAATCAACTCAATATCTTCATCATATTCTTCAAACGGTTTTTCCTGGCGGATTACATCAATTTCATATCCGCTTAATTTTATTGCAAGACGTATGTTCACGCCGTTTCTTCCAACAATTAACGATACTTGATCGCTGTCGGCAGTAACGCTGCATTTTCTGTTTTCTTCATCAATTTCAATCTGCTTCAATTTAGCCGGGGCCAAACATCTTTGAATGAAAACCACCGGGTCTTCTGAGTAATTTATAACATCGATATTTTCATTATTCAACTCGCGTACAATTGCGTGAATACGCACGCCTTTCATACCAACGCATGCGCCGACGGCGTCAATTCTTGCATCCTGTGATTCTACCGCAACTTTAGCTCTTTCGCCGGGTTCGCGGGCAATACCTTTTATCTCAATAACTCCATCATAAATTTCAGGAATTTCAATTTCAAAAAGTCTTCTTAAAAATGTATTGTCGCCTCTCGATATAATGATAAGCGGTCCATTCGGAGTTTTCTTAACTTCTTTAACTATTGCGCGGATTGTATCGCCTTTACGATATTTTTCGCGCGGAATTTGTTCGTTGCGCGGCAGCAGTAATTCGTTTTTGTTATGGTTTACAAGAACATCATTTCTGCGAACTTGGTAAATATCGCCGACAACAATTTCTCCGACCATTTCGCCGTATTCATTATAAACTATATCTTTTTCTATTTCACGGATTTTTTGATTCAAACTTTGACGTGCAAGATTAATTAATCTTCTTCCGAAAGTTGCGAGTTCAAGTTTTTCCACATAATCTTCGCCGACTTCCAATTCGTCAACATTTCCCTTCTCATTAACTTCATCTATGCTAATTTGAGTGCTCGGGTCTTCAACGTTATCCACAATAACTCTTTCAAGAAATATTTCTATATCGCCCTTATCCATATTCACAACAACATCGTAATTAGCATCGGGACCGTATTTCTTTTTAACCATAAGTCCGAAAATCTCTTCTATTATTCCTGCGAGTACGTCTTTGTCAAGACTTTTTTCGCGCACCATTTGCGAAAAGGATTCAACTATTTCGGTGTTCATTTTTTGTTATTCCTCCGTGATCAAAAACTTATTAAAACTTTTGCTTTAACTATATCGCTGAAGCTGATTTTATATTCGGATTTTTTTTCTTCGAAGAATAATTGATCGTTTTCTACCCTAACCAATTTAGCGATCATTTTTTTTTCTTCGTTATCTTCTATATATGTGATTTCAAATTTTCTGTTTACATGTTTTGGAAATTGTGCAAGATATTTTAACGGTCTTTCAACTCCGGGCGATGAAACATCAAGCCGGTAACTTGATTCAATCAAATTTTCATTCTCAATAGAATCATTGATTGCACGGCTGACCGCAGCACAATCTTCTGAGTTTATGCCCTTTTCTCCGTCGATGAATACTTCAATAATTCTGAGATGATTATCGCCGCGGATGTTTGTTTCAATCAATAAAAAATTTAGTGATTGAACAATTTCTTCGATTTTAGCAAATAAATTAACTTTTTCCATACTCCACAAACAAAAATCGCCCACGAGGGGCGAATTAGACTGGACAAAGGTATGTATTATGGCTTGAATAAGCAAATTACGGAATGATTAATGTTTTAGATTTCTATTAAAAACTTCCAGGTAATAATTCACCTTGTACAACAGCTAATTTTAGAATTTTTGTTTTCCCGGCTTCCGGCATTTCGATATATACTATATATAAGCCTGTCGGAGCTAAAACGTTTTGATTATTCATCAAATACCATTTTGCAATTTTCGTATTGTTGTTTTTTTCCATTTTATAAATA
>CAZRMG010000521.1:0-2381 GCA_964601095.1 uncultured Melioribacteraceae bacterium
GCATGGGTTTTCAAATTATCACGAACAAAATAAAGAATGGATTATGAAAAAAAATTTTATATCAGTCATACTAATAACAGTTACAACGCTTGTTTGTTATGGACAAACTAATTCAAAAAACATTGTAATTATAAACCCGACTGACACACACGAACAAATTATTGCTAAAGCTGCAAATGTTACCCCATCGCCCCGTCAATACGAATGGCAAAAATTGGAGTTGACAGGTTTCATTCATTTTGGGATTAATACTTTTAACGAAGTTGAATGGGGACAAAGTTTTACTGACATTACACAATTCAACCCGACGGAGATTGATGTAAAACAATGGGTAAATGTATTTAAGGATGCCGGTTTTAAATTGATAATTTTAACCACAAAACATCACGACGGATTTTGTTTGTGGCCTACAAAATATACAGACTATAATATTTCGAACACTCCTTTTCAAAACGGTAAAGGCGATATTGTGCGCGATCTTTCGAACACATGCCGCGAGGCCGGAATTAAATTCGGAGTTTACCTTTCACCGTGGGATATGCACGAAAAAAGTTACGGCACTCCGGAGTACAACATTTATTTTATGAATCAGTTGACTGAGCTTTTAACAAACTACGGAGAAATATCTGAAGTATGGTTTGATGGCGCTTGCGGCGAGGGACCTAACGGCAAAAAACAAGTTTACGATTGGAACGCATATTATAGATTAATCAGAGACTTACAACCAAATGCGGTGATAGCTGTTTCAGGTCCCGATGTTCGCTGGGTTGGAACCGAATCAGGTTACGGCAGACAAACAGAATGGAGTGTTCTCCCCGGATCAAACTTAGATCAAAATGCAATCGCTGCAAATTCACAACAGCAATCTTTGGACGGCGCTTTCGTACCACGCGATTTGATGGAAGAAGATTTGGGAAGCAGGGATAAATTAAAAGATGCAACTTCACTCATTTGGTACCCGGCGGAGATTGATGTTTCAATAAGACCAAGATGGTTTTACCATTCAGGTGATGATAACCTTGTAAAATCACCTCAAAAACTTGTTGATATATATTATAATTCAGTTGGATTAAACGGTGTACTTTTATTAAACATTCCTCCGGATAAACGCGGATTAATTCATCAAAATGACAACGAAGCACTGAAAGGAATGCGTTATATTCTTGATGAAACTTTCAAAGATAATTTATTGATAAAAGCTCAAGCAAGAGCTACAAGTGAATTAATAGGCAATGAAGCACATTTGATTCTCGATGACGATCCCGAAACATACTGGACAACAAACACAGATATAAGCACCGCCACTTTAGAGATTAAAATGACGAGGGGCAAAACATTTAACTGCGCTATGTTACAAGAAAATATTTTGGAAGGACAACGAATTGAGAAATTCCGCTTGGAATATTGGGATGGGCAATTGTGGCGGACATTCGCAAAAGCAACAACTGTCGGTTACAAAAGACTTCTTCGCTTCCCCGAAGTAAATACCGATAGGGTGAAAATCGTGGTTGAACAAAGCCGCACTAACCCTACAATTTCTTCTTTCGGTTTATTTCTCTCACCGCCCGAAATAAGTTTTGAACCAAATGGAAAAGCGTTTACCGACAGCATGAAAGTACAAATTGCATGCGATTCAAAAAGAGCAAAAATATACTACACGCTCGACGGAAGTACGCCGGATGAAAAATCAAAATTATACACAAATGATATTCCAATTACCGAAACAACAACAATAACAGCTATTGCAATATCTTTCGCGGGCAAAAAAAGTCTGCCGGTTAAAGCCGTCTTCAACAAAGTAAAATATTCTATTAATTATAATTCTACCTTCAGCGAAAAATACGGCGGCGGCGCACTTTCACTTATAGACGGCGTTGATGGAAGCGAGAATTTTAACGATGGGAATTGGATTGGTTTTAACGGTAATGATCTTGATGTAGTTATCGATTTAAAGGAAATAAAAAACATAAAGAAAGTTTCCGCGGGATTTTTGAGAGATATCAATTCTTATATTTTTTTTCCGGAGTCGGTTGAATATTCTTTTTCGGAAAACGGAAAAGATTTTGCCAGGGCTGTTATTATTGAAAACGATATACAGCAAAACGACAAAACAGAGTTAATAAAATATTTTGCTTATGAACCACAGAGTATTTCGGCAAGATTCATACACGTTAAAGCAAAAAATATCGGTACTTGCCCGGCATGGCATAAAGGCGCTGGTGATAAAGCATGGATATTCTGCGATGAAATTTCTGTCGAATAGATTTTTTGTTTTTACTTCTTAAACAAGAATGTTTAATATGAAAAAACTTTTGTTAATATTTTTTTTGTACGGAGTCGTTTTATCTGCTCAACCATTAAATGGTTTTAATATATATACA
>CAZRMG010000522.1:0-892 GCA_964601095.1 uncultured Melioribacteraceae bacterium
TGGACAATGAAATTGCCATGACAATGCACTCAATTTTGCAAAACCACGGCATGGAATTTTTGCTTGAAACAAAAGTAAATAGTGCCAAGGTTGGTAAAAAAGGCGTAAAAGTAGTGATTGAATCGATTAAAACCAATAAAAGCGAGACTATTCAAGCCGATATTGTTTTAGTATCCATAGGGCGCAAACCCAATACCGATGGACTTCGCCTTGAAATTCCGGGCGTGAAACTTGATGAAAAAGGTTGCATTATTGTCGATGAGAATTTTAATACATCGGTAAAGGGAATATACGCGATTGGCGATGTTATCAAAGGGCCTATGCTTGCTCATAAAGCAGAAAAAGAAGGAGTAATTTTAGCGGAAATCTTGTCCGGAAAGTACGGACATATTGATTATAAACTAGTTCCGGCGGTTGTTTATACAAATCCAGAAGCGGCTTATATTGGCCAAACAGAGGAAGAATTAAAAAAATTAGATATAAAATATAAGGTTGGAAAATTCTCATTTTCAGGGATTCGTGGGGCTTTATCGGTTGGAAAAACGTTTGGTTTTGTTAAAATTTTGGCAGACGCAAAAACCGATGTTGTTTTGGGTTGTCATATTGTTGGAGAAGAGGCTGGAAATATGATTCACGAAGTGGCAATGGCGATGGAATTAGGAGCAGAATCAAAAGACATTGTCCGTACGTGTCACGCTCAATCAACTTTGGACTAAACTGTTAATGAGGCTACAATTAACGTGTAAAAATTATCTGTTCATAGTTAGGAAACGAAATATGAAAGCCTTTCTTATATTGATATTTATTACAATATTGCCGATTTATGCTTTAGCTGAAGAAAAGCCTGCTTCAGGCAAAGAAATACCCGTACCGGAAATATCATATGCTCAGA
>CAZRMG010000522.1:902-1918 GCA_964601095.1 uncultured Melioribacteraceae bacterium
ACAAAAAAATCCGGATGTACTTTCGGCAACTGTTGAACAGGATAATAAAAAAGTTATGCTTTCACTTATGGTTAGCAATACATGTACGTTAAAAAATTCTAAAATTTTAGGGCATGAGTTTTTAATGCGTACAAAGACAATAACACTCGATGACCCCGCCGGAAAAGAGAAGGCAGGTAAGGGTTTATATGATTATACCATTAAAATAGTTCGCGCTAATGGTAAGATTGTGATTGAGGGTGGAAAAAAGCCGGATGAAGAAGAAGAAAAGTGGTTTTAAATCAATTTCTCGGATGAAATTTTGTTAAAGTGTCTCGCAAGTCCTCAATATTAAGCTCAGTGTATTTTTGTGTACTGCTAAGCGAAGCGTGCCCAAGCAGTTCTTGAATTTCTCTAATATTTGCGCCGTTACGCAAAATATGGGTAGCAAAACTATGGCGCAAAGCGTGAGGTGTCACAGTATCAGGTAGCCCCAGTAGAGTGCGAATACGCCGCATTTCACGTTGTGCAACACCTTGGTTAAGACGTTTTCCCTGAGCTCCATAAAAAACCGGACTATTTTTATCTTTTGAATATGGGCATTGTGATACGTACAGCTCAATTGTTTGACGTACAACCGGTAAAATCGGAACCATACGCTGTTTATTTCCCTTACCGGTTACGGTAATAGCATCAACGCAATCTATAAAGCTGTTGTTATTCAGAGAAATTGCTTCGTTAATACGCAGACCTGCGCCATAAAGCAGGCAAAATAACGCTTTATCCCGCAATCCTTGCCAATCATCCCGAAATATAGAATCGTCATCCATAAGACGTACGGCATCCGTTTCTGTTAAAGGTCGCGGTAAAGATTTTCTAATTTTAGGTGTACGTAATAATCTTATGGCAGAATTATGAAGTACTCCTGTTTTATCCAACCACAAAAAAAAGTTTCTAACGGACGATACCGCTCGGGCACGCGAACGCGCAGACAGCTCATCCTGCGAAAGCCGTGAAAGCCAGCTCCGAAAATCAGT
>CAZRMG010000522.1:1928-2376 GCA_964601095.1 uncultured Melioribacteraceae bacterium
GGGTTGAAAGATTATCAAGCGTAACCGGATGGCCGAAGTGTTGGGTTACAAATTTTAAAAACTCGGTTAAATCATGTTGATAATTGCGCAACGTATGGATGGATAGATGACGAATACTGCTAATATTATCGCGCCATTGAATGACTTTATCTTCAACATCGGGTGCGTAAGCAATAAGAATATTGTCGCTCATCAAATATAAAGCCTTATCTTTCAAGCCATTGACGAAGTGTACGTTCAATAACTTGGGTTAAAAACCTAATAAGTTCTGTTCCTTGCGTATCATCAAAAAGTGACGGATTTCTTGAAGCAAAAGCAATAAGAGAGGGAGTTGAACGAGGAAGAATTTCAAGCCTTAACAAAGCATGGCTTTTAATTAAATGAGTTGCGCTTTTCCCATATAAATCAGCAATAAAGCGAGGATCCGAAATATTTGATTGAAGCACAT
>CAZRMG010000523.1:0-2365 GCA_964601095.1 uncultured Melioribacteraceae bacterium
GACAAAGTAAAAGAGGCTTTAAAGAATAACAGTGTTGCCGTATGATTATTTCAAAAGATTTTTTACTAAAAAAAGTATCGCCGGTTGTAATCGGAGCTGTGCTGGGTTATGCATATTATTTTTTTATAGGATGTAGAACCGGGGCATGTCCCATAACAAGTAATCCGTATATTTCAACTTTATACGGCGCATTTGCTGGGTTAATATTTGCCTTGCCTTCAAAAAAGAAAACGGAAGTAAAAGAAAATGCAGATAACCAAGGAAATTGAAATTGAAGATTTGGTGCGTGAACTTCCACAATCTGTTAATTATTTAATGGAAAAGGGAATCCGCTGTTTAAGATGTGGTGAACCCATTTGGGGAACTCTTGAATCTGCTTCTAAAGAAAAAGGTTTTAACGAATCTGAAATAGATATCTTTGTAAAAGATCTAAATAATTTATTAGAGGGTATGAATAACTGATTTTTATCGGTTAAGATAAATTCTTATTTTGTCAATCATCAAATTGAGGTATAAATGAATCCAAAATTAAGCAGTCAAAAAAACAGTGGAAAAGGTTTAACAAAGAAACAAAGAAGTTATATATATACAGGATTTTTTTTCGGCGTTGTTGTTTTGTTATTTCTATTTAATAATGCCGATTATCTTTTCGGCAGCGAAGAGAAGAACGGACCATATCCGCCAAATTATGTACCTGCTGTACAAAAAAGTTCAGCGGTTGCACCAGATTTTAATCTCCCGACAACAGACGGGAAAATGTTAAAACTCTCGGACTACAAAGGCAAGGTTGTTATTCTTGATTTCTGGGCAACTTGGTGCCCGCCTTGCAGAAAAGGAATTCCCGATTTAGTTGATTTGAAGAAAAAATACGGCAGTAAAGGTTTGGAAATTATTGGTATTTCTGTTGACCGCGAAACCAAAAATGAAGTTGTTCCTTTTATAAAAGATTACAAAATTAATTATCCCGTAGTTTTTTATGATGATAAAATAATTACAAACTACGGCGGAATTCGTGCGATACCTACTTCTTTCGTAATTGATAAACAAGGTAAAATTGTTGCAAGCTACGAAGGGTTAATTTCAGCTCTTACTTATGAAAACCATGTTAAGAAACTTTTAGGTTTGTAAAAATATTAATCATGCTCTTGATTTTTTTTCCATAGGATCAAGAGCATGAATTTGAAATTAATGATGATGATCAAAATCCTGGTGTAAGTTTTCTCTTATATCTAAATACTCACCGAACCTTTCCAAAATATCCCATGAATAAATTCCGTAATCGTAACCGTCTTTCCATTTTATTTGAATAGCATAATTGCCGACTGTTTCAATCTTCTCGATTTCATAGGATTCGGGTTTCAAAGGTTCTTTTGGCGGCGGCGCGTAATGTTTCCATAAAATTGTTTCGCCTTTGTTGCCGGCATCGGGGGATTCATCCCGTAAAAACTTTAACGGGTATTTAAATATTTTTCCGTTATCCCACGCAATTTCAATATAATCTTGTTTGTGCAGTTTGATTTTTTTAGGTACAGCCATAATTACTCTCAAGTATTTTAGAAAACTTACACCAAAGATAAAAATTACAAGTGATATCTCAACCCGCTGTAAATCATTCTTCCGTTAACAGGTCCCCATATTAACGAAGCGTCAAAATATTTCCCATTGGGGTTTGCCGGGTCGATAATTAAATCATGCTGGCGGAAATCGAAAAGATTTTCAACGCCGATGTACAAATCGAAATCTTTTGTGAATGTTCTTGTCACCTGCGCATTAACAACAACAAAAGCAGGTGAGCGTTCAATTGCGCGCAAACCGTCGGGGTTGGCTGATGTTGACGGAATACGTTTTGAATCAAACCAATTCAAAGTTAAGTCGTACGTCATTTGAACATCTTCTTCATCTCCCTTTTCTGTAGCATATGCAAAATTTAAGAGTGCCCTGTTCTTCGAACTCAAAGCCCTGTCCATCCAAGTCCCGTTTATGTTTTGTTTAACGTCGAGATATCGGTATGCTATTCTTGTATCAAATCTTTCGAACGGCTGAAAGTTTAACTCAACTTGCAAGCTATTTGAATACGATCCGTTTTTTACTGAAGAGAAAATAATTTTTTGCGGGTTAGTATCAAGATCTGCGATGTTAATATTTTCAAAATTCGTTCTGTAGAAATCAACGGTAATTGTTCCTTCGCGGTAATCGTACAAGAAATAATGTGTGGCGGAAACGCCGAAATTCCACGCGCTTTCCTGTGTCAAACCGTAACCGAAATTATTTTGAGGATAGATTTCAATATTTCTCGCACTTGCAAATACAGAAGAGTATTCATTGAAAATATTTGAAGATCTGAAACCTCTTCCTGCTACAGCAC
>CAZRMG010000524.1:0-1266 GCA_964601095.1 uncultured Melioribacteraceae bacterium
CCCGCTGTTGAAGTGCCTTCAATTTTTGTTAATGAAAATAACGTTTATGTTGGTACTAATAATGTAGTTTATTTTAGTAATAATTACGGAAGAAACTGGCAATCCTCTTCCGTGGTGGATGAAGAAAACGATGTTGATTTTATTAGTACTATTGCAGTACATAAAGGTAAAATATACGCGGGCACTTATAACTTCGGCGTTTATGTTTATGCCAATAACAGTACAACGTGGACTCAAATGAACGCTGGATTGTTTGGCGTGGGCGGATTAACAATAATTGATTTAATAGTAAGAGGCGATAGTATTTATGCAGGCACTGCTGGTGCAGGTATTTTTGTAATGGATTTGAACAACTCTAACGGATGGGTTCATTACAGCAGCGGTTTATATTTCGAAATATCTTACAACATAAACTCGCTTAAACTTATTGATAATGTTATTTACGCGGGTGCCGGTGGGAACGGTACATTTTACAAAAACGACGGTACTTCACCGCTTTGGCAGGAAGTTAAATTCGGAGATTTGCAAAGTCAACCGTTGATTATGTACGATATAATTAAACTTAATTCGGAATTGTTTATTTCCTCTACTTACGGATTATATAAAAGCAAGGATGGTATTAATTGGAGTTACTATAATCCTGGAATCGGCTTTTCATGGAATTCGAATTTTGCTGTTCACGGTCAAAAAATATTTGTTCATTTATCAAAAGGCAGCGGAAGAACTTTTTTGTTTGAATCGACGGATTACGGTGAAAGCTGGAATTTGTTGGAACAGCAGGACGGCAATGAAATATATTATATGAGTGTTGTCGATAACAAACTTTTAGCGGGTAAATTCTTTGGTCTTTGGTATTTAGATTTAAACACAACAGGAATTGATGACGACATTATTTCAGATAGTTATGTTCTTCATCAGAATTACCCTAATCCTTTCAACCCGGTAACGAAAATATCTTATTCAATTCCCAAAAGTGGTTTTGTATCGTTAAAAATTTATGATGTTCTCGGCAAAGAAATGTTCACACTAGTTGATGATGAAATGAAATCAGGGAAATATGAGATTGAATTTGACGGCAGTAATCTTCCAAGTGGTGTATATTTTTATCAATTTCTAAGTGGTAATTTTTCTGAAACTAAAAAACTTATGTTATTGAAATAGTCTTTACCCAGATTTAAAAGCAACCGGCTGTGTTGATACATAATTAAACTTGTCAACCGCATGTTAAACATAGCCGGTCTCTTTATCAAGTATGGCGTTGCTCGT
>CAZRMG010000524.1:1276-2355 GCA_964601095.1 uncultured Melioribacteraceae bacterium
TTATAGATTTAATAAAAAATTAAATCGGCTTGGTTAACATTGTTATCAACCTTTTCTCAACAAATTCAATCATAGCCAGTTTATTTTAACAAGCTTTGTATTACTCATCACCATAATTTTCATTTTCAAATAAACGGCTTGCCGGACGTTACACATCCTAATTTAAATGTTGAATTAGATAAATAATCTTACAAAATTATTTACGGAATATTGAAGTTTGTACAACTCGCGTAAAATTTTTCATCTATACATAAATTAATTAATAATAGACGGGCAGCAAATGAAAAAGAAATTATTTGTTGTTTTGGTGATGATTTGCGCGACATACTTCAAAACGTATTCTCAAACTTCAAATTACAATTCCATGTTTAAATTCAACGAAGATGCAATTGTAGTTCAGCTCTCTGAAAATGTTTATGCTGAAATACTCCCCGACATGAAATTGCTTTCCGGGGTTTTATCGCAAACACCATGGATAAAGAAAATGGGTTCCATGGGCGAGGGAAATAAATATTTTCAACGACTGAAGAAATTTTTTGATGAATATAAAAAACACCCGGCGATGGAAATCGCAGACGACCTGGCTGGGGATGACTTTGGTTATGATGCACCACCGGGATATGTTTTTCAGCTTAATCCATTCCCGGATTTTAATTAAGATACTGTACCTAAATATTACGAGAAACGAGCTGGAGGAAAAGATAAACTTGAAGAATTCAGAAAGTCATTAAAAAATATTTATAAAGAATCCGGTTTCATAAACTTTTTCAAATCAGAAAAAGAATATTTGCAAAATATTGTTGACACAACAATTGCAGGTTTTGATGCAGAAATAATTACTAAGTGGTTAAATGAATTCTATCGCTACAAAGGCGATGAGTTTCATATTGTATTCGCACCGGTAATGTTTCCCGGCGGCGGTTACGGTCCAAATAGAATTATAGGTAATAAGAAAATTATATTTCAGGTAATTAGAGATAATGGCAAAAGCAACGGCGATCCATTTTATTGTTCTTTAATGAATTTAATAAGTTTTACATTCCACGAGTTTGGGCACAGCTATGTAAATCCTGCTTTTG
>CAZRMG010000525.1:0-2352 GCA_964601095.1 uncultured Melioribacteraceae bacterium
CAGAATTGTTATGAGAAACTATAAAAATGAAGTTTACGTTTACCGCGAATCTAAAGAACCCAAATCCAATGGTCATTCTGAGTTAAGTATTCCTACTACCAGCATACCAATTGAAATTGCGGATAAAAAGAATGGGAATGGTAACGGAAATGGCAATGGGCATTCCAAAAAACCAAGGAATTATAAAAACATTAATTCTATAGAAATACCAACTTTAGAAACCAGTTCTAATTAAATTTAACAAGGGCGGTATCAAAGCCGCCCTTTGAAATCATTCCTATCTTTAATTACAATATTATCAAAATTGAGGTAGTGTCTCAGTTTCAATTTAACTGTCATACCCGAATATTTTTATCGGGTATCCACAATTAGATTCCCGCTAAAAGCGTGCGGGAATGACATATACTGCCCAATCAATATTCAAACTGAGACACTACTAAAATTGAAGTTTGCCCTGCCACTATTTATATTTGATTCGAAAATGTTTGGGATAATCAATGAACTTTGATAAAGACCTTCAATCTATCCAGGAAGCAAGAACGCTTGCAGCTATTGCAAAAGAAGCACAACTTGAATTCAAACATTATAACCAGGAACAAGTTGATAAAATTATAAAAGCTATGGCAGATGCCGGGTATAAAGAGTCAGAACGACTTGCAAGAATGGCGCATGAAGAAACCGGTTTTGGAAAAGTTCAGGATAAAACTATTAAAAACCAATTCGCTACAAAAGAAGTTTACGAATCGATAAAAGATTTAAAAACCGTTGGGGTTATTGAAGTTCAGAAGAACGGAAAGATTATTAAGATTGCCGAACCGATGGGAGTAGTTGCAGCATTGGTTCCATCTACAAACCCGACATCGACTGCAATGTTTAAAATCATAATTTCACTTAAGTGCAGAAACGGTATTGTCGTATCACCCCACCCAAAGGCAGTTAAATGCACATCCGAAGCTGTGAAGATTTTATCCGATGCGGCAGAAAAAGCAGGTGCACCAAAAGGATTAATTCATTGCATGACAATACCAACACTCGAAGGTACAGATGCATTAATGAAAGACAAAAATGTTGCGGTAATTCTCGCGACAGGTGGAATGCCAATGGTTAGAGCCGCATACAGTGCAGGCAAACCTGCTTTTGGTGTTGGATCTGGCAATGTTCCGGCGTTTATTGAGAAGACTGCAAATTATCAAAAGGCGGTTGCGGATATTGTTTTCGGAACGACTTTCGATAACGGTGTATTGTGTTCATCCGAGCAAGCAATGATTGTCGACCGATCTATAAAAGATAAAGTTATTGAAGAGGCAAAACGTATTGGCTGTTATTTTGTAAATGCGGAAGAAAAAAAGAAATTGGAAAACACTGTTGCCAAAGGTGCAAAACTTAATTCCGATATTGTGGGCAAACCCGCTGCATGGATTGCAAATTATGCAGGTTTTCCTGTCCCGGAAAGTACAACAGTTTTATTGGCAGAATGTGAAAGCGTTGGCAAACAAGAACCGTTATCGATTGAAAAACTTTCGCCGATGCTTGCGTTTTATGTTGTTGACGGCTGGCTCGAAGGATGTCATCGCTGTATTGAGTTATTGGAGTTCGGCGGAATTGGTCATACAATGGCAATTCATTCCAGCGATAAAGAAGTTATAATGAAATTCGCATTGGAAAAACCGGCTTTCAGAATTGTTGTAAACACTCCGTCATCTGTCGGCGCAGTCGGTTACACTACCGGATTGATGCCTTCGCTTACATTAGGCCCCGGTACGTGGGGCGGTTCGATTGTATCTGAAAATGTAACGGCTTCACACCTTATGAATATAAAAACTCTTGCATTCGAAGTTCGTCCGGTGAACAAAGGAAATTCACTCGACTCATTTGATTTGCCAAGTTTTGTTAATCCCAAAATTTCTCAACCAGAAGGCAGTTTTACTAAAATCATTGAAGAAAGATTAAGAGCACGGGCAGGAAATCCTACAAGTACATTTAAAAAGTCCGATGGTAAAAAACCTGAAGTTGTACTCGGCAGCGGAATCTCTGAGGAAGAAATTCAAAAAATTATAAAAGAGTTTAACAAATAGAGACTACAGAATAGTTTTTCTTAATCGGTCATTGCGAGGAATTAAATGACGAAGCAATCTCAATCTTAATTAAATAAACAAACTTTAGTTTGCTTCGCTTGCTACCTCACATTGCTCGGCAAGGCGGATGCTCGCAAAGACAAAATTCCATATTTTTCGATTGGGACACGTAATCATGCATTCTTACTAGTACCTATCCAGTTTGAAATTCTCACCAAGATAAAGTTTACGTACTTCCTGATCTTCAGCAAGATAATTTGCTTCACCCTCTCTAAAT
>CAZRMG010000526.1:0-2347 GCA_964601095.1 uncultured Melioribacteraceae bacterium
GTTGTTGTCTCGGATTGAATCGCCGGAATATCAACGTTTGAAGCTTTTTCAGTGTAGTACAATGCAATCAGCCCGCCGCAAATAACTCCGACAAAGAAACAAACAAAATAATCTTTTATGTTATTGAATAAGTTCATTGTTTCTCCTGTTTCGCCCGTCCCAACGATGCCGCTCATTGCAGACGAGCTTGATACCTTTTATTTCAGTTAATGCATCCCGTAAGCTCTCATGCATACTTAGTTGACCCTCTTGTCGATAAAGTACTTTATCGACGTTTTCGTTTAGAGTGTATAAACGTTTTAATAATTTCCAAGCAAACGCAGCTACTGCACAAACAGGCGCAATATATTTTCCGTAGTCGAATAGCAGCTCAAGAGATATTGTCATTGTTGACCTTTTCCGATATTTACTTTTGTATCAATTGGTTTATTACCGAAATAAAAGCCGCGCGATTTATCATAACCAAAATTTGCAGTAAATAACAACACTGCGCCGAGAATTAAAATAATTAATGTGAAAACGAATCGTTCAAATTGGAATTTCTCGTTTTTAACAAAGATGATTTTAAAAACGTCTTTAATTAATTTTATCATATGGCAATACCTTCTTTAATGGTAGTCGAAATTACGCCTTTATTTAGAAGCTCAATTTTTAAAGTATCAAAACTAAATTTATCACCCGGACAAATTTTATCCTGATTAGAATAATGATTTATGTTATATCGGTGTGTTGTGATACGCTCGATTTCTGCAAATGATTTCCCAATATATGTGATTAACTCGGCAAGTGCTTTGTATTGTTCTTCGGTATATCCATCTGAATTAGTGTTTGATTTATTCATCAACTCGATGCCGATCGTTTCCTTGTCATGTATGCCGCTTGATGAGTGATACACCCAGTTTTTCGGGTCTATAATTTCGTATGTTGTACCGTCATAATCAATTATATAATGAAATAATGATACGCCGCGCACATACTCGGCAGCACGCTCACCACCAAGCATCCATTTTATTATCCCACTGGCTGATTTCCCGCCTGCTGTGCCGTGGACGACTATTTCTTTGACTATCGTTTTGCCGCGGTTGAGGCCGGGAGAAAACTTTTTTCTGACACTATAATCAATTACTAGTTTATTCATACACAATCCCCCTTTCAAGTTCCATATTGATTAAATTACGAAGTTCAATTAACAGTTCTCGCCGATACACTCGCGCGTCGTCTGACATGTCGTATTTATCATGCTCGAAGGTAAATCGAATTGCCGGATCGATTTCTCTAAAAATCGTCTGTGCAGCCGAATACGGATCTTCAATACACTTGTATAATAAAAGCCCCAATGCGTTGCGCAGAAAACCAATAATTTTTTGCATCTCATGCTCCGGCCTCTTTATTAAATTATGTTAATATTTTATCTCACGGTGTCGCTGAAATATTTGGCCAACCCCGCGCAATCAACGTCGCCCGGTCGTCATGGCTTGCAATAGTCCCGTTGACTGGACATACGAATACTTTAGATCCGCCTGTATAATTTGACGTGACCATGTTTGCAAATAATCGATCCATGATCAAAGAAGTTAACGCGCTGCAACTTGTAAAATTATAAGTTCGGCATACTGACAATGCACTTACAATTCCAATAGATACTAACGCCGTCTCATAAGAATAATCCATAACAAGCATACCAGTTAAAATATTAAGATTATTTATAGAGACAAGTTTCATTTGACCACCACTAGACGAGCTAATTGCTTTAATGTTTGATGGATTACTAAATACTACCGTGTGCTCATGAATTCCAGTGCCAAGACCGGACTTATTTGCAACCTTGTACGCAGTGTCGTTAAATGTTAATATATTTGTTGTTGAATCAGACCAATAAATTGTCGCGGTTGAATTATCACCAGTATTTGCTGCAAATTGAATTATACTTGTATCGCCGGTAGTTTTAAAATATACCGTGTTTGGATCGTTTTGAGAATACGCGGTCAAGTCTTGGTAAGGGGCAAATCCTCCATCATTTGATGTAAATGTAATTCTAAAACTTCCATCCGCAATAGCAGAAACAAGACCAGTTTGAGAAACCGTTGCCACCGCTTCATTTGAACTAGACCACACGCCGGTTTTATCCGTTGCATTTGTCGGGTCAAAAACAAGCGATAACTGTTGTGTTTCACCGACGACCATCGGCGTGGTCACTGCCGCGATAGTTACACCGATTAAAGATATAAAAGCGGTAATTTCAACGGCACATGAAACTACAATACCGCCATCATTTGACGTAAATGTGACATGTGCATTGCCCGGCGCAACGCCTGTCATAAGACCGGTATTGGATACTGTGACTACG
>CAZRMG010000527.1:0-2336 GCA_964601095.1 uncultured Melioribacteraceae bacterium
GATTTTCCTTTTTGCTATTGATGAGAATTCAGCACCATTTCAGAGTGATAATCCTCTTAGTAAATATTGTAGTAGAGTTGAAATTGTCAAATACTCGAGGTTTGATCTTATATTAAATTTACTATACGGTTCTTCTAGAACTATCCCGTTTCAAACTTCATATTATTATTCTGAAAAAACCAAAAATAAAATACTTGCCGCCATTGATGAATATAAACCCGATATTATTTTCTGCCAATTAATACGTGCCGCCGAGTTTGTTAAAGATGTTAAATCAGTTCCTAAAATTATTGATTATGTTGACGTAATATCTAAAGGACTCGAAAGAAGAATATCAAAATCAAATATTTTTTGGAAGTTGATTCTAAGTTCGGAATATAAACGTACGTTAAAATATGAAGAAGAAGTCTTTAGAAAGTTTACTAGCAGCATTATTATCACAAAAGAAGATCAAAGTTTGTTACCGTTTAATGAAAGAGAAATGGTTAATATAGTCCCTAATGGTATTGATATGGAGTATTTTACACATGTAGAATCGGCAAAGCAATATGATCTTTTCTTTTCAGGTAATTTAAATTATCCGCCTAATGTTGACGCGGCAAAATATATTGTGAAAAAAATATTACCGCTACTTAAATTAAGAAAACCTTCTATTAAAATTTTAATTGCGGGTGCAAATCCCAAAAAAGAACTATTAGATTTGGTTTCAGAAAATGTTGATGTTAATGGATGGATAGATGATATACGTGTTTATTATTCCAAAGCAAAAATATTTTTAGCGCCAATGCAAATTGGAACAGGCTTACAGAATAAACTTCTACAGGCAATGGCTATGAAGCTGCCATGTGTTACTTCGGAATTGACTATGAAAGGTATTGCGAACGGTGAAAAAGATGTTGTACTTGTTGCAAATAATCCGGATGAATATGTTGAATGTATATTAAAACTTTTAAGTGATAACACATTTTTCCGCCAAGTAGGTCAAAGAGGTTACGATCATGTTAAGAAGAATTATGATTGGCAGACAATTATTGATAATTTAAATATGATTCTAAAAAAATGTAATTAAATTGCCGAGGGCATTCCCATCGATAAAATTACAAAAAACGTTTTCTCGCTTTCGGTTGGGCAGGCAACAGCTTTTGTCCTTAATGTTGTTGCTATTGTTTTTGCCGCACGATTTCTAGGTGTTGAGAATTTCGGGCTGTTCAGTAATATACTTGCAATTGTAAGCATACTTGCAAAGCTTGTTGATTTCGGAATTGAACCAATAATATTTCGGGAATTCTCAAAAAACAAAAATGATTACAATTTATTTAACACCGGTTTGAATCTGCGTTTAGTAATTTATCTGTTTTTAATTATTGGATTTAATATTTTTGCCCCCTTTTCAAATTTTACTTTTTATGAAATAATCCTATCGAATATTCTGTTTACCACAATAATTCTATCTATGAAAATGGTAAACGTCCGGGAACTGCTATCAACTCCTTTTAAAGTAAACTTGAAAATGCACTACCCGATGACACTGTCCATTCTTGATAATCTTGTACTCTTAGTATTAATATTTTTTCTTCCGTTTACTAAAGATAAAGTCTTTTTCTTTGTTGTCTTTTATTCATTTTCAAATTTACCGGGTTTTATTCTATCTTTTTATTACCTGTATAAAAAATTCGGTTACAAATTTAAGTTCCGCCTCAATCAAGGAAAGTGGATAATAAAAGAATCTCTGCCGTTGTTCGGCTTTGTAGTGTTAACTACAATATTTATGCAGATTGATGTTGTGATTCTTAATTCGTTAACAGGCTATTACGAGGTCGGAATTTATTCTGCGGCTGTTAGGTTAACAATGCCGTTAAATATTATTCCACAGGCAATAGTTACAACTGTATTTCCTATTCTTGTTAAAAAGTTAGCCGATAAAGTTGATACGAATTATTTATCAAACCTTGTTATTAAGCTATTATATTTTATTTCATTTGTAATTGCCATTGTATTTACATTTAAATCAGGTTCGTTGGTAAAAATGGTTTTTGGCACTGAGTATGCAGCGTCGGCTATGCCTTCATCTATGCTTTATTGGTGCCAGGTATTTTTATTCTTTACATATTATTCACAATCGGTTTTAATTGCCGATAATAGGCAGCACTATAATTTTCTATATGGTTTAATACAGGTGGTTATTAATGTTTCATTGGATTTTCTATTAATACCAACATATTCATTCATGGGGGCTTCAATTGCTAAATTGATTGCAAGTTTTGCTTCCTTTGTTTTTATCCTTTATGTAATAAGTAGATTTGGTTTTCGTCCTTCCATCGGGCGGTATAAAGTAT
>CAZRMG010000528.1:0-2333 GCA_964601095.1 uncultured Melioribacteraceae bacterium
ATCATTCCCGAATACAGAGGAAAAGGTTCCGGCATTAGATTGTGGCAAGCAGCAATGGATAAATTGAAGAATCATAACATCGGGCTTGACGGAGTAATTGAGCAACAAGAAAATTATAAGAAATCCGGTTTTAAATTTGCGTATAGTAATGTAAGGTTTGAATGGACAAATTCTGCTGAAACAATACTTGATGAAAAGATTATCAACATTTCTCAAATTCCATTTAATACTATTAAAGATTATGATAGAAAATTTTTTCCCGGGGAAAGAAACGGGTTTTTGAAATCATGGCTGAATATGCCCGAATCATTTTGTTATGCTTATATAATGGACAATAAAATTGAGGGTTATGGAGTAATCAGAAAATGTAGAAGTGGATATAAAATAGGTCCGCTTTTTTCCGAAAGCGTCGACATAGCTGAAAAGTTATTTCTTAAACTTTGTTCGTCGGTGGAAAGCGGTTCAAGTATTTATTTGGATGTACCGGAAGTGAATAATGCGGGAATTTTATTGGCAAATAAATATAAAATGAAAAAAGTATTCGGTACCGCAAGAATGTACACCGAAAAAATCCCGGAGTTACCCTTAGACAAAATTTTCGGTGTTACAACTTTCGAACTTGGTTAATTGCGGGGTAATTGTTTCCAATTACCCCGTTAGAAATTATAAATTAATATTCATTCCGCCGAAAAGTGTAATTCCAGGCATGGGGTAATCGTAATTTATTTGGTAAGATTGATCCAAAATGTTTTCTGCTTTAACAAACACTTCCATGTTGGTAAATGCCTTGTAAGTAATCATTGAGTTGAGAAGTGAATAAGTCTCTTTTGTCAACTCCGGCGACGTGCGTGTGTTTAGGTCTATTATATTTTGCATACTAAGATTAAAATTAAACTTGTTATAAGTATAATTTGCGGCAACAAATACCGTATGTTCCGGAGTAGCAAGAACGGGTTCTTTCATTTTAATAAAAGTATAATTAAGAATATAATTCAACGAACTGCTTTGATTGTATTTTGTTGCAACTTCCAACCCCCAATTTGAAAATTCCCCTGTGTTAATATTTTTCGGCGCTCCGCCCTGGAAAATAGTTTTAATCATATTTTCGCCGTCGGCTTTGAATACAGTTAACTCAATACCAAGTTTATCCGTAAATAATTTTTGCATTAAACCGATTTCGTAATTTGTAACGCGTTCGGGTTTTAAATCATCGTTTGCAGGCGGGAATAAAAATAATTCTCTTATTGTCGGACTTCTAAAACCTTTCGATACCGATGCTTTTAATGTTGTGTTGTTCGAAACATAATATGCAACTCCCGCAGAGGGAACATGCTCATTTCCGAATACGCTGTGATTTTCCAATCTGTAGCCGGCATTCAAAACAATTTTATTGTTTATTGTTTGTTGAATTAAAACGTATCCTGCTTTTTCACTAACCGTAGTATCTCCAAAGGTTGTACCTCTTCCATTCATAGCGAGAACATTCTTCGCGATGCCGCCGTAATTTTTTAAATCGAAACCAAGTGTAATTACATTTCCCTCGAAAAATTTGAGCGATTGAAAAATCCCGATGCCGTAATTTCTATCTATAGAAAAAAATCCGTCGGTGATATCGTGTTCCCCGTAATTATAAAATATGTGAACCGAGCCGGAAGTATTATTAAACTCATTATTAAAAGCTATATTGCTGTTTGTTCGAAGAATATCAATTTTATACCCCGGTTGTTGTGCAGACACAGCTCCGGGATCCGACGCTTTTGTTTTTGATACTGAAAAATCCGCTGCGGCATTTAAATGTTCATTAAAAGTATAATCTGTTTTTAGATATCCGTTTATTAAATTGAAATCTGATGAAGGACGATCCCCGTTTGTGTTTTCATGATTTATTGATGCAAGCAAACCAAAATTATTTTGTTTGAACCCCGAACTGAGCATTACTTTAGAAGTATTGAACGAACCGTACATTGCGCGTGCGTTTAATCTTATTCCTTCTTGGTTTTGTTTTTTAGTAATGATATTTATAACTCCTCCCATAGCGTTGGAACCGTATAGGATTGAACCTGGTCCGCGGATTATTTCAACTTTTTCAACGTCGGATGAAAGATAAGTATCCGGCAGGGGGTGCCCAAATATGCCTGCAAATTGCGGGTTGCCGTTTACAAGTACAAGAACATTTGTATTTGGGTTGCCGCCGATTCCACGGATGTTAATTTGTCCAGCCGCTCCGTTTGAAACGCCAAAACCTGCGACGCCGCGTTTCGTAACAAAAACGCCCGGTGTATATTCGCTGATTATATTTATTCTGTATAAATCAAGATCCTTCGCAGCGGCTT
>CAZRMG010000529.1:0-2308 GCA_964601095.1 uncultured Melioribacteraceae bacterium
TATTAATGAGAGGAAACATTTTATATAGATCATACAAGTCTCTTGACTGCGGTTCTGAATCAAGTATCTCCTGGAATGATAAAGATCTATTAATAGGGTTTTGTTTATATCTTTGGAAGAATGCATCGAACTGGGTACCGCTTAAATCTTTTGCAACAATACCATTATCCGTCATTTGATACGGCTGCCAATATCCAAGGTAATACGGCGAATAAGAATAACTATTTACGTATGATCTTGAAACAGTTTTGTATTTACCTCCGAACTTCAACGTTCCGGAGATATTATTACCGAGAAGGTATTCTTTAGCTAAATTTAAAAATGCCGATTTCTCTTTATCAAAATTCTTGTTCGTACGGTAAATGGCTTCGTACAATGTTGCCGCTTTAAAATTATTGTATGCAAAAGGAATTATTTTTTCAGGATTGGACTTTAAATTGGTAGGGGCATCTTTCATACCTGAAACGCCCGCATTAGATGATTCCAAAAAGTCGATGCGATAATCATATGGAGTTTCGGAAATTGATTGTGCGAAGGATAATCCCCATGTAACATTAAAATCGAAAAGATAATTATCGCCTGTTAAAGAACTTGTATAAGTATTAATCTCTCTTTCAATATCCCTAAAAGAATATGTAACCGCGCCGCCGGTACCGCCTCCCGCCGGGTAATCGCGGTTGTGATTAATATAATCTCTTTTTGTACCATTGAAAACGTTGTTAAATTTTATTGAGCCGTTGTCGGGCGTGCTTAAATCAAGCAGTATCCCAAAGCCGTTGCGTTTCCTAATCTCATCAGTAAAATCAAGACTAAAATTGTTAATGTAATAATCGTTATTATCATTAATTCCCGAATACCCATAATCAAGATTTATTCTTTCGTTGCTCCTTATTTTGTTTTCAAGGTTGCCGTGTAATTGAACGCCAAATAAATCATCAAAAAATCTTTCTCCGTATTTGAAAGAGAAATCGTATTGCTTCAAAGATTCCATAACGTCGTTGTAACTTCCTTTAGAATCAACGGTTATTTCTCTTAGTGAAGGTGCTTTTTTTGTAACAAGATTTATACTGCCTGCAATAGCATCCGCATCTTTATCGGGTGTTAATGCTTTAAACAATTCAATACCCGCCAATGAACTTTGAGAGATAGTACTTAAATCCAAGCCGCGGCTTGAAGCATCCGTTGGCGCAATTTGCACTCCGTCAATTGTAACAGTTGTATACCTATCACTCAAACCGCGAAGAATAACTTTATTGGCTTCACCGCCGGAGCGAAGAAGTGATACGCCTGGCAAACGTCCAATTGATTCGGCAGCGTTTGCATCGGGCAATTCCTTTATTTTTTGTTCCGAGATAATATTAACAATAGTATTGGACGACAACTGTTGGTTAATAGCTGCAGCTTGCCCAACAGCTTGGCCTGTTACAATTATTTCATCGCCTTCAATAATATCTGGTTTTAAATTCACATTAAATTCAAGCGTCCTATTATCCGCAACGGTCACATCAAATTCTTTCGGAAAGTATCCAACGTAAGAAACTTTTAAACGGTAATTTCCCGCTGGTACTTTTAGAATTCGGTATTCGCCTTCCAAATCGGTAGCACTTCCCAACGCAGTTCCTAATAAAATTACATTCGCGCCAACTAAAGTTTCATTGCTTGTAGAATCTGTGATTACACCTCTAATCGTACCCTGCGCATTCATAATAGTAGATACAAATAGAAGCACTACTATGAATCGTATAACAAAGAAGAGAGATTTCATGGGTTTCTCCTGCTTAGATTTTTTTATTTTATGAATTTTGCTTATGAGTTAAGAAGTAATTCTCTCACGACTAATCGATAAATTCATGCTTAAAGTTAATGTTTACTTTATTGCTTACTTAAATTTGGAAAATAATCTACTATTGTCAAGATTTATTTCATATTCATTATAGACTTTTAAAAAATGGAGAGTTAAATATTGCGATTTTGACTTTAATGAGCTATAAAGGCCCCGAGATACTTTAAACTATAATTTAAATTAATTTTTAGAAACTCTGCCTTTTATTAACTAAAGTGTTTTTTCAATCAATTATCGAAAACTCAACCTGCCTTTCATTAACTGAAGCGATTGTAGCAAAAATTTTAACTCCATTAATGATTTGAAGATTTTGTAAATCATCTTTTTTAATGTTTGATTCAGATACAAAACGGACTGTATTGTTTTCGCCGCCGGAATGAAATTTAATGATCGTTCCGTTACTACTTTTAAGTATTGGCTCGCCGATAACTGCAACTCTTTCTGAAAAAAATAGATAAAGATTTT
>CAZRMG010000530.1:0-2304 GCA_964601095.1 uncultured Melioribacteraceae bacterium
AAATATGTGTTCAGTTATGAAATTACTGCAAATGGTAATGTTATTAGGAGCGGTGAATTACCTGTTCTAAATATTGAGCCGGAACAATCAAAAGTAGTTTCAATTAACATTGGTAATTTATCCACAAAACCTGGAGTTGAGTATTTTGTAACAATCTCTGCTAAAACTTCAGAAGCAGAAAATTTACTTCCTGCCGGATGGGAGATAGCTTCGGAGCAATTTAGAATACCCACTGATGTTCCAAAGGAACAGTATAATATTTCTGAATCAAAAAAAGTAACATACAACGAAGGGAAAAATATTGAGATTTCAGGAAATGATTTCTCTCTTTCGATTGATAAAAACACTGGTATTATCACATCCTACAAAAACAAAGGGAAAGAACTTCTTCTGAATGGATTTGGTCCTCGTCCTACTTTTTGGCGTGCACCAATCGATAATGATTATGGATGGAGAATGCCGCGAGTTTGCCGTTTGTGGAAACAAGTTTCTGAACAAGAATTATCAGCTAAAAATCTAAAAATAAATTATGAAGGTAATGCTGTAAAAGTGACTGTTGAATACAACCTTGATTCAGTTAAATCTGTTTGGAAAACAGAATATACAGTTATGGGTAACGGAGCAGTCAAAGTTGAAAATCTTTTCACAACTTCTGATCCTACTTTACCTGTTATTCCAAGAGTTGGTATGAAATTACATATGCTATCAGAATATTCTCAACTTGAATATTTTGGTCGCGGACCATGGGAAAATTATAGCGATCGTAGATCATCAACATTTGTAGTACTATATAAATCAACTGTCGCCGAACAATATGTTCCTTATGTTCGTCCCCAAGAAAACGGGCATCGTACCGATGTTAGATGGGTGGCATTAACTAATAATGATGAAAGCGGACTATTAGTTGTTGCGGACTCACTGGTTGGATTCAATGCTCTTAATAATCCGGTTGAAGATTTTGATGCTGGGATTGATAAAGACAAAAATTTGCGTCATATAAACGATATCAAACCCAAGAATATGGTTGAGCTACATATAGACTTTCGCCAAATGGGAGTTGGAGGCGATGACAGCTGGGGTGCACGACCGCATGATCAGTATTTGATAAAACCAAGTAATCAAGGTTATAAATATGGTTTTACATTTATACCGGTGAACTCTCAACAAGAAATAGAAGAGATGAAAAAGTTTAAGTATTAGCATCAAACAATTTTGTATGGTAAAAATTTTCAACCGCTTTAAATGAATTCACAAACGCATGCGGTGTTGTAGTTGATTATAATTTAGGGATGAAATAATGAAAAGAAATTTTATTATCTCAATTTTATTTGTTGTGTTAATTTTATCTGCAAATTCATTTGCGCAGAAATACAACAGCGATAATGGTGACGGTACATTTACAAATCCGGTTATAGCTGCAGATTTTCCCGATCCCGATGTTATTAGAGTTGATTCGGTTTATTACTTTGTATCAACTACAATGTTTGTTTTTCCCGGAGTAACAATACTAAAATCTTACGACCTTGTTAATTGGGAATATTGCAGTAATGCGGTTCCTCGATTTGATTTTCATAAATGTTATGATCTTGACGGATGCAACAGGTACGGACACGGGCAATGGGCAACAAGTCTAAAATATCATAATGGAAAATTCCACATTTTATTTATTACACTTGACGAAGGCGGATTTTATTTAACTGCAGATAAAGCAGAAGGTCCTTGGGAAATTAATCACCTGCCCAAAGGATTTTACGACCCCGGTTTGTTCTTTGACGATGACGGCAAGATATATGTTGCTCATGGATATAATACAATAAGTATTACCGAAGTTGATAGCAATCTCACAGCAAAGAGTGATGATGTATTGGTCTATACCGGTGATATAAGACGCGGAATTGAGGGTGCTCATGTATACAAAAGAAAAGGTTATTACTATCTCTACTGTACTTATGGCGGACTTGATGGTTTTCAAGTTGCATTGCGTTCTAAAAATATTTACGGACCATACGAACAAAAAATTGTAATTAGAGATACAACACACGGATCAAATTACGGTATTCATCAAGGTGCGTTGATTGAAACTCAAACGGGTGAGTGGTGGACTATGCTGTTCGTTGACAGCGGATCATTTGGACGTTTCCCCTCGTTGCAGCCGGTTAATTGGGTTGACGGATGGCCAATGGTTGGTGTTGATGGAAAAGCAGTTGTAACTTTTAGAAAACCTAATGTTGGTAAAGAATACCCGGCAAAAATTTTACCAACATCCGATGAATTTAACCCGCCTATCGGCGAGGCAGGTACTAA
>CAZRMG010000531.1:0-2300 GCA_964601095.1 uncultured Melioribacteraceae bacterium
CGCAGAAGAAATTCAAAAAGAAATCTGGGAAAAATTTCATCTGCCGTGTTCAATCGGGATAGCAAGCAACAGAACCATTGCGAAAATTTGTTCGGATTTTAAAAAACCTATGGGAATAACATTCGTTCCTCACGGTACGGAAAAAGAATTTTTGAATCCATTACCGATTGAAAAAATTCCCGGCATCGGAAAAGTAACAGGACCTCTTTTACGTTCGCGCGGATTTTCGAAAGTAGGCGATATCGCCAACGCCTCGCAGGATTACCTCGCTTCCCTTCTCGGCAAATTCGGAATCGATCTTTGGGAAAAAGCGAACGGGCACGGCTCTGATATTTTGCACGCCGGACACGAACGTAAATCAATTTCAAAAGAAACAACTTTCGATACAGATGTTGTCGGTAAAACAAAAATTGAATCGATCCTGTTTGAACTCGTCAGCGAAGCGTGTCAACTTTTACGCAACGAATACTGGCAGGCGTCAACCGTTTCGATAAAACTGCGCTACTCTGATTTTGTAACATTGACACGCGCAAAAACAATTAAACCTTCCGATGACGATAAAACAGTTTACGAATATGCCGTTGATCTTTTTAGAAAAGCATATACGCGGCGCGTTGGAATAAGATTGATTGGAGTCCATTTATCCAAACTGAATCATTTTTTTGAGCAGGAAGAACTTTTTGAAGATGAGGAAATAGTTAGAAAAAGAATGCTTCGCGCCGTGATGAAAATACGCGACAAGTACGGCTTCGAGTCTATTCATATTGGAAAAGGGAAGCAATAAAATGATTGTTAGAAAAGTCAAATACTTGTTTTACGATAGCCATAGAAATTATGGTGGTTATAATCATCATCGTTATAATTTGACATACGGAATATTTATCGATATCTTTTATCGTAAAACTTTTTAGGAGAAAGGATGACAACCGTAAAAATATCACCCAAATATCAAGTAGTTATTCCAAAGGAAATTCGTAACAAATTAAAACTAAAACCCGGACAGAAAATGCAAATATTGCATTTCGGCGAGAGAATAGAGTTCATACTTCTTAAAAACATAAAAGAAGCGCGCGGACTTTTAAAAGGGATGGACACAAATATTGAACGAGAGGAGGATCGGATATGAATTTAGTAGATTCCTCAGGATGGCTTGAATATTTGGCGGACGGTAAAAACGCAAAATACTTCGCACCAGTTATCGAGAACACAGATGAATTGATAGTATCGGTAATTAGCATATATGAAGTCTATAAAAAGATATTAACGGAAAAAGATGAAAACACTGCAATTCAAGTCGCGGCTTTAATGCAACAAGCCAGGGTTGTGGATGTTACACCTTCCTTGGCAATCGAAGCAGCAAAACTAAGCCATGAATTTAAAATACCCACCGCCGATAGTTTAATCTACGCAACCGCAAAATTGAACGATTCGATTGTCTGGACGCAAGATACTGATTTCAAAAATTTGGACGGCGTAAAATATTTTAAGAAGAGTTAGTGAATTTTCATCAATAAATAATACTGCCCGCAAAAAAAATGACGCGGGTTAATAAACTCTGTAATTATGTTTACACTTCACGCACATTCGTTTTATTCACTGCTCGAAGGAACAATTCCGGTTGAGGAATTAATAAACTTCGCAAAAAAGAGCGGCAGCCAATTTGTGGCGCTTACGGATACTAACGCGATGTATGGGCTTATTCAATTCGCAAAGATTGCTCAAGAACATAATATAAAACCACTGCTCGGTGCGCGAATTGATGATCCGAAGAACACCGAGCTCGCCTCGATATTCCTAGCGAAAAACAACGAGGGCTACGCGCAGCTCTGCAAATTCATTACAATGCGGAAATTAAAAGATGATTTTAAGCTCACCGATCTTTTCGCGAACCCTATTTTTAATTTATTCGTTATTACTTCTTCAATAGAGTTGCTGAAACAAATAAAAATCGATTTGGTACTGCGGCAAAATTTATTCATCGAGTTAATATTAACTGATAATCATAAAAGAAAAACCCGCGAACTTTACGAGTTTGCGCGAAACAATAAATTACAGATAGTAGCTTCTCACCCCGCATATTTTGAAAATATCGATGACTATCTTTTACATAAAGTTGTAACGGCAATACGGACAAACACAACGCTTGATAATTTATCCGCTAAGAAAATTGTTGATCCGGAATATCATTTAAAATCCGGCGACGAGATGAAAAAAGATTGGTGTGCATTACCTGAAGCGATTTGGAACGCGCAAAAGATAGCGCAATCATGCAGCGTAGATCTTGAATTAGGCAAAAATAA
>CAZRMG010000532.1:0-2293 GCA_964601095.1 uncultured Melioribacteraceae bacterium
ACAAAAAATACAGGTGGAATGATAAAATTCTTCATTGTTTAAAACACTGAGTTTAGTTATTCATAAAAGACTATTTGCAGAGACGTACATATTTCCGCGATAGTATTTTTGCTTTGACAACAAACCGGGTATAAAAAAAAATGTTTTACATATTTGTAAGCACCGCATATCTGCCAATAGATAATTTAAAACCTTGGACAACAACGAATCCGATACTCTCGGCAAAACTCATTGTATATTCAAAATCTTTTTTAGAAACATGAAAGTGAGGTTCAACGACCAAAAGTTTTCCTTTTTCAACTAAAATGTTTTTTAGTTCTTTAAATAAATTTTCCTTGTTCGGTACTTCATGAACCATGTAAAAGGCAAGCGCAAAATCTACTTTCTCATTAACGTTTAATTTGTCCTTTTCCGTTTTGTGAAGATGAATGATTTTGTTAAGTTCGGTTCCGTTAATTTTATCTTTAATTTTCCAAAGCATACCTTCCTGTAAATCCGCGGCAATTACCTTTCCTTTTTGTCCAACAATCTTTGCCATTTCAATTGAGAAAAATCCCGGTCCGCATCCGATATCGAGAACTTTCATTCCTTCCTTTACATAAGGAGTAAGTATTTTGTAAGGATCTTGAAGCCATCTTCTAAATTTACTGTCGAGCGAACCAGCCATTTCTACCGGACAAACCCTGTTCTTGTCTTCTTTCATTTCATTTTCCATTAATTTATTTAAATCATTTTTATCTTTTTCGTAAGCAAATATGGAGATATAAACATTTGTGATTAAGACGTATGTGTCTGCTTAATGTTCAAGCGAATATGAATTTTTTGGGCAGCCGTATTAACAGAGGGATATTAAGCTAAAAAGAATGTTAATGTTGTTGGGAACAATACTAATTTTTGCTTTCAAGTTTTTCAAAATATTTTCGAATTAAATCTTCGTAATCTTTTTTATAACCTTCGCTTATGGCTTTAAGCAGTTCTTCTTTCAATTTATTCTTACCCTCTTCCGTGGAAAGTATTAAATCCGGGGGAGTGTTGCGACGGATATTTTGCCCGGTATTAGATTCCCTGTTTTTCTCAAAGTCCCTTTCATTAATAGAACGCTGTGCATCGAGCATCTTCGAAAGTATTTTTTCCTGTTGGCGTATGAGGTTATCGTCAACTTTTTCAGATTTAAGATTTGTTACAACTTCTTTCATATCGTTTAAGATTTTTTCGAGGTTGGCAGCAAGTTTTTTTGATTGACCCGACTCGCTTGCTTCCTGATTCATTTGTTGGAGCGATTTGCGAATAACTTCCTGTTGTTGTGCGAGGCGCTGCATTTGAGAAGCCATCTCCTGTGTCATCTGTCCTTGATTCATCATTTGTGTTAATTGGTTTAACTGCATTTGCTGCTGCGAAAGCTGCTGCATTTGCTGCATCATAGACATCATTCCGCCGCCCTGCCCGCCGCCGTTCATCATATTATCCATACCGCTTTTTAACAAGCTGGCGGCTTCGTTTAAATACTGCATGGCGCGTTTTTGGTTTTGAGAAGCCATGGAACTGTTTTGATTCTGTAGCGATGTAACTGCTCTTTGCATTTCCGAATTTGATTTGCCTAAAGAGTTTCCCATTTCGGGAGTTATCGCAAATGTCTTTTGTGAAAGCGCCGACATCTTTTTCATTACTCTATCAAGATTGTCGATTAACACATTTTGCTCGCGGGCATTTTGCCTATGCTGTTGTAAATTGTTTGAGGATAAATCCGTTTTACTTTTCAATTCTTCCTGCTCCTTCGAAAGAGTAATCATATCATCTAATATTTTCATCATATCATAAAACGTTTTCATTTGGTTCATTTGCTGCATAGCCGATTGCATTTCCTGGAACTGTTTGTTCATACTTTGCATGTTTTGCGACATCTGCTGTTGGTTTTGCATCGCTTTCATCTTTTGAAATTTTTGCAATTCTTTCAGTGCTTCTTCTGATAAATTTTCGTTATTCTGTTTTTCGAAATCCTTCATCGCTTGTTCAAGCTTGTCCTTTGGTAAATCTTTTAACTCGCTCATCTTATCGTTTAGCTTTTCCATTTCAACTTTTAAACTGTTCATCTCTTTAGAAATATTTTCTTGGCGTTTTGAAAGTTCATTCCTTTTCTGTTGATCGGATAGGTTGGATTTTTCCGTTTGATTTTTTAATTCATCTAATTTATTTGCCAAATCTTCGGTGCGCTTTATTAACTCATCAATTTTCTGCTCGATTTGAACTCGTTTTAAAAGATTAAGAGTTCGTTCAATACTTTTCTTGAAATATT
>CAZRMG010000533.1:0-2287 GCA_964601095.1 uncultured Melioribacteraceae bacterium
GGAGTGTTTCTTGCTTCTTCTACTCTTGCCTGTTCGTAAAGCGGTTGAACAAACTCAAGAATTTTATACTGTATTTCCAGGTTGCGATAGATTTTCAAGTATACATTACTAAGCTCTGGTGCTTGTTTAAAAGGAATTAAAAGACTTACATCTTTTTGAGATGCATCTGTTCCTGCATTTAACTGATTTATCTTTTTCTGTAATTCACTCAATTCAATTTTAGTCGTTGCTGTTACCGGATGATCCACACCGTAGGTTTGTTTTAAAACATTCAGTTCAACTTCTTTTTTATAAAGGTCAGCATAAATACTGGACATGGATTTAACCGTCGCTTCAAGCTGCTCAGGTACAGCGATTACACCATATTTTTCCTGAAATGCTTTCATGCTGTCTTCAAGGTTATTAATATCATTAACATTTTGGAAATATCTTTTTTCAACAAACTCTCTATTTGCTTTTGCGTTAGTTACACCCAATATTGTATTAATTTCATTTAATCTTTCAACCAAATAATTTGCAATGTCGGCAGCTTTTTGAGGGTCTTTATCAAAAACAGTAATTGTTAAGTTACCTTCGTCTGCAATTTCCAATTCAAAATTGGATTGCCATTCCTTAACAACTTTTTCGTAATAATCGCCTTCATATTCATATTCTTTAACAAGATCAAATTTTTGTATTACGTCGTTTGTAACAGTGGCGCTCATCAATATAGCCATATATCTATCTGTCTCTTCGTTTCCGCCTGTTAATGCAGCCAATCCTTTGCTTGCAGAAAATCCCTTAGCTAAACTTCCCAATCCGGATAAGGAAGATAAAAGATCTGTCTTTTCTGCCGGTAAAACGGAAGCGGTTGATTTATACCATTTTGGTGCAAGTAACGCATAAGCTGTTGCACTTGCGGTAATTATGAAAACAAACCAGAATAAAAATTTTCTGTACTTAACCGTAATTGTTAAAAATTCAAAAAAAGTATTGCCCACTCTTTCTTCTTGATTACTCAAATTAGTATCCGCCATTTATAAACCTGTTTATTTTCCGAATTGAGTTAATAATAAAATTATTGTTGCAATACTTCCCGCAACGCTTGCAACAATACTGATTCTTTGAAAACTGTACCAAAAAGTTCTTGGAATTTCTTTCGGCACATAAATATAATCACCCGGTTCAATTTTTAATTTTTCCTTCTCCTTCGAAACCCAGTCTTTTCCCTTGCCTTTTATAACAACAATTTCATCGTCTTCCCTGGCTGTTTCGCTTAGTCCGCCGGATTTTTCTATATAGTATTTATAATTTTTTTCTGCTTCGTATTTTACATATCCGACTTTTGGCACCTGTCCAAATACATAAACATAATCGAATTTATCAGGTACAAGAATCAAATCTCCGTCTTTAACAATAAAATTAGCTTCATCCGAATCCGGCTCTGCGAGTTTTGTAAAATCGACTAAACTTTCCGACTGCAACGAACGTAATTGATTATCAATAGTAAAGAATACAGAATCTTCATCTACCAAATTTGATAAACGCGACATTTCTAAAAGTTCTTTTTGTTGCTTCATTCGCAATTGTGTTTCAGGTTGTAAAAGTCTATCGGGATTGTCTAAATAGTCCTGCGTTAATTGATATTTACGAAGCATTTCAATTGAGCTGTAATCGCGTACAACTTCAGCTCTCACTAAATCAGCAGCAGGTTTGAAACCGCCTGCTTTTTCAATCACTTCCTTAAGCAAGGTACCGTGTTTTGTTACATAAACATAACCGGCGTATTTTACTTCGCCGAGAACAAGTACTTTATAATTCTTCCGCTGGTTTTCATCTGCAAGAATTCTTATCCTATCGCCGCTTTTCAATTCGATATCATCTTTTATATTAACTGTTACAATTTGTTCATTGTTGCCTGTTCCGTCAAGCCGCGAAATTTCTGCTTTCTCAATATTGTCATATGCGCTGTTAAACCCTCCGGCAAATAAAATTGCATCACTTAATTTATCGCCGTTAACAAATTGAAATTTTGTCGATTTGTTCACGGCTCCGCTAATATCTATAATATTTTTTTCTACATCGTATGCCGGGAAAATTATAACATCATCGCTTCGTAAATAAGGGTTGTGATCGAAATTTCCTGTAAGACGAAATTTCAGCAAATCAATTTTTATTTCTTCGCCTGTTATTCTTTTTAAAATAATATCGCGCAAAGCATAGCGTTCGATTTCATTTTGCACTTGTTTGATTGTTTCCAGTTGAGTCAAATTCCCCAATGAATTCAACTTAGCTTGTGTATAAATTG
>CAZRMG010000534.1:0-1362 GCA_964601095.1 uncultured Melioribacteraceae bacterium
GATTATTATGTTATTAAAACGCAGTCTTATTGTAGAGGACGATCCTAAATTCCGGGCTCTTTTGAAAAGAATGCTCGAAAAAAAATTTCATATGATTGTACTCGAAGCCGATAACGGTTTAAGAGGACTTGAAATTTATCAAAGAGAATCCAAAAATCTTGATATTATTTTTCTAGATATAGCAATGCCGTTTTTAAATGGTATTGAACTACTTGAAAGAATAAGGAAAGAAGATAAATTAACCCCGGTTATTGTAATGACTTGCATGGGCGACAAAGAAAGCGTTCAAAGCATGATAGGACTTGGTGTAACGGAATATATTTTAAAAACTGAATTCGTTCTTCATCTTTCTGATAGAATAGAAGCAATACTCCACAAAGCATTAAAATATTAACCCGCCAAATTATTGAAAGGATTTTTTCTGTTTGAATTAAAGTCAGGTTTATAGTAATCACTGCTGTCAATTTCCTGAATCCAGCCGTTTCTTAAACAATACTTTTCTAAAAGATCAATTACTTTTTCATATTCACTATTCCTAATTTTTCTATCTAATAAAATTTCTTTGTTGGCTTTATGGGTTGGAAAGTATTGCGACATTAATGAAATGTGAACATCGGTACTTAATTCGTCTGCAATAAATTTGAAAATCTTCTCTGATTCCGCCAAACCGTTCGGTAGTACAAGATGCCGAATAATCAGTCCGCGAGTAATTACATTGCCATTATATTTAAGTTCTGCCCCAACTTGTCTGAACATCTCTTTTACAGCAGCTTTGGTGCTTTCAAAATAATTTTCGGCAAAGGAATATTTCTTTGCATACTCATCTTCGCCGTACTTAAAATCCGGCAAATAAATATCAATAACACCGTCGAGCAATTTTAACATCTCAACAGAATCATAGCCATTCGAATTATAAATTATTGGAAGATTCAAACCATTTTGTGCCGCGATTGAAATTGATTTTAATATTGAAGCAGTAAAATGTGTTGGCGACACTAAACCGATATTATGACAATTCATGTTTTGCAATTTAATCATTATATCGGCCAATCTCTCAAAAGATACTTCATTGGCAATTTCACTTTTACAATTTTGACTTATCTCGAAATTCTGGCAGTAGATGCATTTTAAATTACAGTTGCCGAAGAAGATATTTCCCGCGCCATTTGTGCCGGATAAAACAGGTTCTTCTCCAAAATGCGGACTATAAGAAGATACAATTGGCAATGTACCGCTCAAACATTTTCCGCGTTCGATTGTTGTTCGATCAACTTTGCAATTATGTGGACAGCACATGCAATCTTGTAAAAGTTTTAGCGCATAATCTGCACGTTCTTGCAATTCACCGCTTTTAAAAAGTTT
>CAZRMG010000534.1:1372-2286 GCA_964601095.1 uncultured Melioribacteraceae bacterium
GTAATTCATATAATAGATTGTGACCTATATCTTATTAAAGTCAGTATTTGTTTATAAACGGTCTATTTTCAAGTAAAAAATTAGTCAAAAAACCCTAAACTATTTTGCAATAGTAACGATAGTAATTATAGGATAAAAGACTTTTGGAGATTTGGTGGCTTTATTTAATTGGAATGCACAATACTCTGTTAACATTAAAGAAATTGATGAGCAACATAAAGTACTTATAAAATTGATTAATGATTTACACGAAGCGATGAAAGCAGGTAAAGGAAAAGATATTCTTGGAACAATTTTAAACGAACTTGTTCAATACACTGTCAAACATTTTAGTTATGAAGAAAATTTATTTACAAGCAATGGTTACCCGGATTCAAAAGCGCATAAAGAAGTTCATAAAAAATTGATTGATCAAGTAACAACATTGAAAAATAATTTTGACAACGGAAATGAAGTTATATCTATGGATGTAATGAATTTTCTGAAAGAATGGTTAAGCGGACATATAATGGGTACGGATAAAAAGTACTCAAGTCATTTAAACGCTCAAGGAGTTTTTTAAAGCCCTCAAGCCCTCATAAAGACAAATCATACGCCCTCATAACCGGCACATCTTTGGATGTACCGGTTATTTTTTTGTTCATTACATCACTAAAGAAATCCTTCTATATGACGATAATATTACACGGGGTTATAATGTGTTAATGCTGCTGGAAAATTTTTATAAGCAAAAGGTAGCATATGCAACGATATAACTGCTGGGAATATAAAAAATGCGGAAGGGAACCCGGGGGAACAAAAGCCGAAGAATTGGGAGTTTGCCCCGCTTCAACAGAAAGAAAATTGGATAATGTAAATTATGGCAAAAACGGCGGAAGAGCATGCTGGGGTTTATCCGGAACGGGATGTAACGG